>CAZEGV010000080.1:0-10186 GCA_964511645.1 uncultured Cytophagales bacterium | reverse complement strand
ATAACTTCTTTGTCCTAACTCATGTTGGTTCAAGCTTACTCTGCTATCCAATATCAAATTTGTACAAACCATTGAAGTCTAAAGATACAATATTATTTTAATTTTTAATACTGGTCATTTTCTTTTCCCAAAAAAACAGCCACTATTACTCATTTTTGATAGTGTCCTTCTAAGGACAGGTTGCCTCGTTGTCTTCACGTAGGGTGCTCGGGATGGGGTGCTTTGTTGTGTGAGTGTAAGGGTGCTCGGGATTACAACTCTTTTATATAAAAACAGGAGTCTGAATATTTTTTTCCAAATAACCATTTTCGATAAAATGAAACATCATATGTTTTCTTTAATTCAAAGGTGTATCCACAAGAAATGGGGCTTATAGGAAGAATAATCTTTCGAACCCTACCTTTAGACGTTTTAAAACTAACAATTTGAACAGGACCTTCCGTCATCTCATATTCAACAAAAACAACAAATCCTTTCTTAACCGTTTTCTTTAACTCCATCGGTTCCCATTCAGCACAAACACATGACTTCCCTTCTATACTTAACGTGCTAAAAAAAATCATGAAAAACATTATTTTAAATCCTCTTCCCATTCTTTACTGTATTCTTCATCTGATACTTTTCGGTAAAATAACACATTACTAGACCATAAAAACTTTCTATCCTTCTTTAAAGGGAGTATAATTTTCTTATCAATTTTTTCAGGCTTAATATCCATATACCCCGTGAAATCGTAAAATCCATCTGTTGTGTAATCACACTCTCCTTCTTGAATTATTTCTTTGTTAGATACAATTTTATAACCTTCCTGACCTAAGTACATGAAATTATTCTTAGAATCACTTCCTATCAATTCATATTTTCCCAGTAATTCTTTTTTATCAATCATATTATCTTGACTACAAGATATTACCATAAACAGTAGCAGAATACTTACTTTAACCTTGTAGCATCTAATGGTATAGACCATATCCAAATATTATTAATTGTTGAGTTTCCTTTTTCTGGGCTATCAGAACTACCGTATGCACTACTAAAAATCAACTCTTTCAATGCTTATTTCTGGTGTACCCAAAGCCCTGAACCATACTGGTTTTCTAAACTAGAAATAGCAGATTCCGCCTCTTCTCTAGATGAATAGCTACCCACAGAAACCATGTGATAACGTCTACCTTCAATAATTTTAGAACCTTCTGTTTTAGCTGAAAAATTAATTGCATTTTCTTCAACACCAAATGCTCCCGCTATAACATGGTAATCACCATTATCTTCTATTGTTGCTACTACTATTTCTTCTACCGAAGTCTCTTCATCGTGATTAGTTGCCAAATCTTCACTAGATTCTTCATTCTCTGTATTTTCTTCTAAAGAAACGTGTTCTTCCTGTTCACTTAAATATTCTCCTTGAGATTCTTCTTCACTTGCCAACTCCTCACTTACATTATGAGTGTTACTCTTCAAGAAGCCAAATGATGCCACTTGCTTAAAACCCTCTTTATCTGCCATAAACCAAGAAAATGCTCCACCAGCTAATAACAAAAGTACAATTGGTGCTATTAAGAAAAATGAACTTCTTTTTTGTTTATCTTCTTCTTGCATTTTATTCTCTGCCATGATACGTTGAGTTAGTTTACTATTAATTAAGTTCTCTTGAACAATTTTTTCTTTGCTCGGTCTTTTTGTTGATCCCTTTACTCGTTTTGATGTCTCTACTACTTTATCTACCCTAATAGGTAATAAACCAAATGAATCATTTAAATAATTTTGACCGACCTGAGGGGTGAAAACAGTTTCACCTTCTTGATTAAGAGAAAAAACTCCAACTTCATCAATCACAAAACTATTTGTTGATTCTATTGTTCTTTTAACACCTGCGATATAAGCTTCTACTTTCTCTAAAGCCTCTTCTTTTGAGGTGTTTTCTTGCTCTGACAAATAACCTGCTAGTAACCAATCATTACTTTGTAACACAGCGTTAAACGCTAATTGTTTGGATGGAGGATAAAAAATATCGTTAGACGTATTATAATATGCTGACTTATAAGATGATAAAAGTGCGCCAAATTGCGGAAGAATTACGCATTCATACCGATACAATAGCTCTGTAATATGTTTTTCTATCAGATTCATCAAAACAAATGTAATAATATTTAACAACTTATTCACATCTGGACATAATATATGTCACATTTTATAAGTCAGACCCAATAAAGCATTTACACCTTGGCTAGGATAATACAAGTAGCGTTGATTCTGCTGAGCAAAAATATTATTAACTTCCAACCAAAAACTTAACTTTTTATTCTGCTGATACACTGCATTCAAACTCAAATCTGTGTAAGCAGGCAAGATAACATCTTTCACATCTCCTATATCATAAGCTTTTATGCCTGAATACAAATAAGTATTCAAACCAAGTTTTAGTTTTTTATTCAATTGGTAACGAATAAACAAATCGGATTGTAAAGCTGGACGATGATAAGCTTTCCTTACAGAACCTGTACCCCATTGGTTGTATTCAAAACCAAATCCTGCATTAATTTTTTTACGCTCGTACTTCAACTGTCCTATCAAATATGATTTAGTTACATTCCCTGTGTCTACCTGACTGATAAACTCTGATTGCTTAAGTCTATTATTCACAAAGAAGTATTGATTTTTATAATTAGAAAACCCTCCTTCTAACCTCACTGTAAAGTATTTTTTGAGCGTAGTACTTAATCCCGCAAAAAACGAAATGGTTTTATTCGCATTGGTTACATTTACCACAGGACTCATATATGGATTTGAAGCGAATAAACCCTTTAAAGAATTTCTTTCCATATCACCATTCATACCAATAAAAACACGTAAAGATGGTGGCTTTATCAATAAATAATCAAGTAAAACATAAGGATAAACATGCACTGATTTCTTTGACAGAGAGTCGTTTTCTATCACTGCATTTATCCCTATATTGGTTCTCATTCTTTTTTCTGGATTATAAAATGAGTAATATGGCTTTAAGCCAAAATAAGTTCTAGAAGTATTGGCCAATGAGTCTTTGACATTACCTATATAGTTTTTGTTCTCAAATACGATATGGCTATTACTATCTAAATCATACTTTATATTTACCAAGGAACGAACAGTGTTTTCTGACATTTTATAATTATCCCCCAAAACATCATACCCTAAACCAAAGCTATATTGCAATTTTTCATTCCCTTTGCTCTTGAGTTTTAAATCAACAACACCAGAATTTACTACCCGCTTAATATCCCCTAGCAACACACCTGACAAAGAGTCTGGATAACCATAAAAACGCAATCCCTTTCTGTCATAACTAAGCCTTCCCGATAAATCATAACGCTTAGCGGTAAAATTAGTTCCGTAAAACTCTATTTTATTTGTAGAAAGTCCAGAATTCTCTTTATCTATCAAACCATTTTGAGATGAGTGATGCAACAAATGCAAACCATAAGAATTATTTTTATCACGGGTATTATTTAGTATTACTTCTACATATGGAGTAATATAATTTCCAAAACCAAGTTTTAACACCCCCCCATTCAAGTTTTCTGGTTTTTGAGCTCTAATTGGATAAATAGGAATCCTTGGGTTCAATCTGCCTACTTTCAACTTATAATCTTGGGCATGATATTTTAACTCTTTTTCTTCTACTGCACTTTGTTTTTTCACTTTTGCTGGCTGATAATTTCTATCTGCAGAGTCCAACTGAATATCTATTTCATAAGTAGTAGACGTATTCAAAGTATCGTACTTTTCTTCTTGCCCATAAGACCATATAGACCCAAGCATTACAAGACTAATAATAATCAACAACTTACTCACCTTGTACCTCCTCTCCATCTTCAATTTGAATTTCATCATCATAAATAACATCTTCAACTGCACTTGTGTCAGTTTTTATCTCTACTTTTCTCAACTCTTCTAGCCTTTTTCCTGCCTGAATTACTACTTTCTCATCAGGAAAAGTATGTAATGATTCTAGTATAACAATGGCATTTCCCTTTTGTTCTAATTGTACATAAGACTCTGCCTTGAGCAGGAATGATTTTCCAAACCACTTCACATAACTACTGTATTGTTTTCCATACGATGAGCAACTGTCGATGGCTTCTTTATACTTTTGTTTATCATAAAGTATTTTGGATAAAAAATAATGAGATTCTGCCGAATAAATATCATCAGAAGATTTCTTAATCAGCTCAAACTGCCCCCAAGCATCATCTAGATTGCCTTGTTTATAAGAAGACTTAGCCAAGTATGATTGAGCAAAACTTTGCACCCAAACAAATTTACTTTCCATATTGAGTATCTTATTTGCATACATTTTAGACTCATCATAATTACCTAACAAATAATTAATCTCAGTCAAATCAGAATAGATTTTCGTCAACCTGGTAGGTGTAGAAGTCACAATTAAAGCTTTTTGGTTAAAACCAATAGCCTGCTCGTAATCACCTAATTTCTTAGCGATAATCGCCAACCTAATCAATGCCGTTTGATAATGTTTTTGAGACGATGATTGCGAATGGTACTCATAGTAAGGGATAGCCTCTTTGAGCTTTCCTGTATAATAATATGATTCTGCGATCTTGTATTTGGCTTCATCTACCTTCAATGATGATGGGTATTCGCTTACAAACTTCGTGAAAGCAACAGCCGAGCCTTCATAATCAATATTATCAAACAACCTTCCTGCACTTCTAAAAGCAATACTCTCTAGCTGTTTAGGATCAGCACATTTTTTATACTCAGTCAATACTTCTTGAAATTTATCTGGAGTATTCAGTTTGGTATAAAGCTCACTCAGAAACTCTACAGAATATTCGGAATAATAATGCTCACAATATGTCCTTACAATTCTATCAAAATAAACAACTGCTTGTTCATACTCTTTAGTAAGCTTATAACTATTGCCTAACTTATACAACACTTCCACAGTCAAGGCATGCTCAGGTGCTAATTTCAAAAACTTCAGAAAAAACATTTTCGCCTTTTCATACTTCGCTTCAGCATAGTAAATATCACCTTTCTCCATCAAAGCAAGAGGCACATACCCCTTACTGCCTTGAGTCAACAACTTATCCAAATAAGTAACTGCCAAATCCCGTTTGCCTTCTACACGATAAACTTTTGCTATTTGATACACACCATACTCTTTACTCTTTATGTTTTCCGTGATTGCTTTCTGATACAAATCTCTCGCCTTACTATACTTTTTCTCAAAAAACAAACAGTCCCCCAACCTCAACAAAGCATCTCCGTAAAAATATTTTGTTTTATTCGTTTTCGCTACAGCTATATATCGTTCAAAATATTTTTTTGCCTCTTTATATTTTTTCGTATTGAACTTAGTATAAGCCATCCCATAATTAGCCTTTACAGAAACTTCATTGTCTTCTGAAGCTTTTTTAAGCACCGTTACATAATCCCACGAAGCCTCTTTCCACTTGTGTAACAACGACTTACTTTCTGCTCTCCAATACCTTGCTTCCAAAAGCTCTTCTATTGCTATCGGATACTTAATAGATTTCCGAAAATATTGATTGGCTTGTTCATATTTTCGGTGATTAAACAGTTCCAAACCTTTATTAAGCGTTACCAATTGGTATGTTTTTTTAATCTGCTGAGTTTTTTTACTCAAGCCTTCTATATATTTAATAGCTTGGGCATAATCGTGAGTTTTAGTATAACACTGAGCAATAAACTCTTCTGCTTTTACCTTATTAGCCTTAGATTTTGTTTTACCTGTATACTTTTTAAACGCCAATATTGCATCATCATAGTTCTTTAACTCATAAGACAATCTCGCATAATCATACAAAGCATTTAATTGTAGCACAGGGTGTTCATCAATTTCAGATGCCCGTTTCAGAGCCAATACCGCAGCATTTTTATTCCCTTGAGCAATATATGATTGTGCCAAGTAATACGCCGAATACTGACCTAACAAATCATTCTCGGACATGACTTTGTTAAACCCTAAAATTGCTGGGTCATACTGTTTTTCTAAAAAAGAAACATAAGCATATTTATAATTAACAGTCCTGTCATTAGTCCCTCTTTTACCCACTGAGATACTATAAAACTTATATGCCTTGGCATAATCAGCCATATTAAAAGAAGACTCTGCTACCAATAAAGCAATATCTCTTGCCTTAGATCCTCCCTTTTTCTTTGCCAATACTTGTTCTCCATACTCGATTACTTCGGTATCTTTAGCTTGCTGATAGTAAATATTAGCAATCATAAAAGGTACAATTTGAGCATATTGTTTGTTTTTTTCCGCCTTCTTAAAATCTTCCAACGACTGCTCATACTTTTTATGCTTAAACTTGATATATCCAGAGTAATAATTTGCTGCATAAGTATATTGATGTTCCTTATTTTTACACTTATCATAAAACAATTCCGCCTTATTTAGGTCTTTTATCATAAAATAAGAGTAAGCCTGCTCAAAATAAATTTCACTCAGTACCTCTTCATCTAAATCACCACCATCAACCTGCTCATAATAAGACAATGCCTCTTTGTATTTTTTCTTCCCATAATAAAACTTCGCTAGCTCCACATTCACCCGAACAGCTTTAGGATGTTTAGGATATTTCTCTCGCCATTTTAATAGTAAACTCTCACCTCTATCAGTATCCTGATTAAGATGCAAAGCACAATACCCTATATAATAACTCGCATCAATCGCCTTTACATCCGCCTTGTTTTGCTCAAAATACTGCTCAAAATAATCTTGAGCCTTTGTATAATTTTTTAAAGACAGCATCTCTAAGCCCCGCTCAAAACCTCGGTTATCATTTATATAAAATGCTGTTTGTTGTGCCTGTACCGACATAACAAACAACAATAACAGCACTATTAAATTTTTTTTCATATCACTTATTATAACGAAACTTTTTTTTTATTTATTTTAAATTATTCATAGTTTTTAGGCTTCCCTCTTCGCTATTTCGCTACAAGGTCGGGCTTTCCGCTATATCTTTTTTGTTTTTTGTGTCAAACTCATTTTAATAATATCCAAAAAAACAAAAAAGGATGCCGCTGCAATCCCTAAGCCACTCGCTACGCTCATTCACTATAATACTTTATATATGTAATATCTTAAATACCAATTCTTTCATTATTTGATCTTCCGAAATACTTCCACTTACACCCTTCACACTCATATCCGCTTCCTTTACAAAGGAGATTATCCTCACCAACTTCATCAAAGGAAAGCTCCTCATTGCTACTTTATAATCTTTTACAAAATATGGGTTCACTCCTAATGCTACCGCCAACCCTCTATCCGATTTATCCTGCGAAGCCTGTGCTACTATCAACTTCGAAAAGTAAGCATATAGATTTGCTATCGTCATAATAGCTGGATTATTTTTAGGAGTTTTGGCAAAATAATTAATAATCTTATTTGCTTTCAAAACATCTTTCAAACCCAAAGCTGTTTGCAATTCAAAAACATTATAATCTTTACTCACTCCCACATACTTCTGTATATGATCAGGGGTAATCGTTGTCTTTTCCGAAAAATTAATTAGCACTTTCTGAATCTCATTAGACAGCTTAGAAAGATTTGTACCCGCAGACTCCAACATCATCTGCTGTGCTTTAAAGTCTATTGAATGATTTTTTTCCTTCACATAATCCTGTAACCATGCTTGTACTTGATTATCATACAATCGCTTGCAATTAATCAAAATACCCAATTTATTCAGTTCCTTCCCTAGTGCCTTCCTACCATCTAATGCTTTATTCTTATGAGCAAATACCAATACCGTACTAGACAAAGGGTTTTTAACATAAGCGGATAACAGCTTAGCTCCACCTTCTTTATTCAAATCACGAATCTCTTGTGCTTCTTTAATAATCACAACTTGCCTTTCTGCCATCATCGGGAAACGCTTGGCATTAGACAAAACCGTGGCCATATCTACGTCTTTCCCGTACAACAATATTTGATTAAATCCCTTTTCGGTTTCTGGGACGCAATGCTCTTCTATATAATCTGTAACAGCGTCTATATAGTAGGGCTCTTCTCCCTGCAAAAAATAAACAGGTCTATAAATCTGTTTTTTAAGTTCTTTTAATACTTCTTTTGGATCTTTTGACATACTTAATCGTGAAGATAAGAAGGTATTTTGGGATATAAATAAATGTAAGATTAAAACTTATTCACAAATACTTAGACGACCACAAATTGCGTGAGGGATTGAAGTGAAAATCCTTTTTTTATGGTCATTAATTTCTCCATCTCTTTTGCTCTACCTTCGACAAAATTAGATAAACACAAAAGGTAATGTTTACAATAAAAAAAGATTGGGAACGATAAAGCCCGACACCGATCACTTTTTGTTTTAGTGAGCGGTGTCATGCCCAAATAAAAAGAAGATATAAAAGCCCCTTTTATACAAAAAAATACAATATTTACTTAAATTTGACTCGATTTGAAAAACACAAGTAAAGAAACGACGTTATACCCATTAGTTTTTAAACCTATTTTTAAAGAAAAAATATGGGGTGGGACACGATTAAGTACCGTGCTTAATAAAGACTGTGCTCATATCACCAATTGTGGAGAATCTTGGGAGTTATCAGAAGTAAAAGGGGATGTCTCTATTATTAGCAATGGGGTGTTTGCAGGTGAGAGTTTCTCTACTATAATCCAATCATACCCTCAAGAGTTATTAGGGAATAAAGTATATCAAAAATACGGCAAGAACTTCCCGCTACTAATCAAATTTATAGATGCCAACAAGGACTTATCTATACAAGTACACCCTAATGATGAATTAGCCTTAGCGAGACATAACTGCATGGGAAAATCAGAAATGTGGTACTTAGTAGACTCTTTACCTAACACATCTCTTATCTCAGGGTTTTCAAAAACAAGTAATCAGGAAGAATACCTAAAACATCTTGAAGCAGGCACTTTAAGTGACATTTTACACCAAGAAAAAGTAAAAAAAGGTGATATTTTTTATATCCCTGCTGGGCGTGTGCACACAATCGGAAAAGGTTGTTTAATCGCAGAAATACAACAAACATCAGATGTCACTTACCGTATTTATGATTTTAACAGAAAAGATAAAAATGGTAATACTAGAGAATTACACACAGAACTAGCTTTAGAAGCAATTGATTACACCAAACATAGTCAATACAAAACTGATTACACTGATAAACTTAACGAAAAAACACTTGTTGTAGAAGCTCCTTATTTTACTACTAACAAGCTTCGATTTAATCAAGAAGTAATACTATCTTATGATGAGTTAGACTCTTTTGTAGCCCTTACTTGCGTAGAAGGAGGCTTCACACTTACAACTCCTACATCAAAGGATAAAATAACTGCTGGACAAGTCGTGCTTATCCCCGCCTCTATCAATCAAGTATCACTATCCCCTTTAGGTGAAGCTAGCGTCTTAGAAACTTATATATAATGAACAAAAACGTTATATATAAAGACCTAGGAATAATTGCTTATGACAAAGCACTCGGTTTGCAAGAAAGCTTCTTAAAAAAAAATGTAGGTATCAAGCTCAGTAATAGAAAAGAAAAGAAAGATGATGCTACAAGTAATTATTTACTGTTTTGCGAGCATCCTCACGTTTACACTTTAGGAAGAAACGGTGACAAAGAAAATTTACTCATCAATAATGATTTTCTTGAAAAAATAAATGCTACTTACCATGAGATTGGGCGTGGAGGTGATATCACCTACCACGGACCTGGACAGTTGGTCGGCTATCCGATTCTTGATTTAGAAAACTTCTTTACTGACATTCATAAATACATGCGTTTTTTGGAAGAGGCTATTATCAAAACTTGTGCTGAATATGATTTGGATGCAGGCAGGATTGAAGGACTTACTGGAGTTTGGCTAGACCATAAAGAACAAAAATTTCCTCGTAAGATTTCAGCATTAGGTGTAAAAGCCAGCCGATGGATTACCATGCATGGCTTTGCTCTTAACGTCAATACAGACCTGAGATATTTTGGTCACATTGTGCCTTGTGGTATTCAAAACAAAGCCGTTACCTCTCTCAAGCAAGAGCTTGGTAGAGAGCTGGACATGACTGAAGTCAAAAACAAAGTCAAAAGACACTTAAGCACCATCTTCGAAATGAAATTCATCTAAGTTTTACTTCACCACCGTAATATACCCCGA
>CAZEGV010000079.1:0-10196 GCA_964511645.1 uncultured Cytophagales bacterium | reverse complement strand
TCAAAAATTGAAATTTTTATGCTTTTTCCCTACTTATTCTTTCGGACAGTTATGACATTAGAAGTTTTTTTATGACCCTATATTTCTGTTTAGAATATTTTTTTTTAATTTTGTGATAAGGTATTTACCACATTAAAAATCATTGTTTCATAAAGTGGGTAAGGATAAAAAAATAGGAGTTCATTTTTTAATAGGTTTCACCGCTTTTATAATTGTATTATATTCAATTATTTTGGTAGTATTTACTTATGAAGGGGGTGGATGGAAAGTATTAGCTATTTTGTTAGTAGGGATACTGGGTTTATTAGCTAGTATTTACTCGTCAGTAAAAAAAAGGTATAATTTAGCCAAATACATTTTGGTGATTGTTCCTTCATATACTATTTTATTAGTAAGCCTCGCTAACTGTCATTACGGGATAGTTACAGATGTTTATGCGTATTTAATTCCTAGATTTTCTGTTGTAGTATATGTATTAGTTCCCATTATATTTTTTGGCTTGGATGCTAAAAAACAATTGATTATTTCATTAGTAATTATTGCACCTACAGTTTTACTTTTTGATTATTCACATAATATTTCAGGTATTAAGTTAGAGGAATTGCCATATACTTATAAATATTACTCATTATTCTTTGGGTTCTTTTCTTCTTTTTATAGTATAGCTATAATTAGCATTTTACTTTATCAACAAATAAATATCCGTTATAGGGAAAAAATCAATTCTCAAAATAGGGGTTTACTTTCAGAGAATGACTTATTTGAATTAGAGAATCAAGAACTTGTTTTACAGATTCAAAAGAATAAAAATTATGAAGCGTTTATAGAAGCTAATCACGATGCGGTATTTATGTTGGATAAGATTGGTACACAACTTTACTTTAACGGGCAAATAGAGAAAATAATAGGATATTCTAAAGAAGAAATGATAGGGAAATCATTTACAAATTTCGTTCCTTTTAAAGAAATCCCTAACTATTTTTCTAAGCTAAAAGAAGTGTTTCTAAAGGGAGAGGTAAGTGATTTTGAAACCCTAGTTAAACATAAAGATGGGGGGTATGTCCCCGTTGAAATAAATGGTAAGATTCTTAGGTATGAAGGTCAATTGGTAGCTCTCGGAACAATGAGAGATATTACACAAAGAAGAAAAATTGCCCAAGTTTTAGAGTTTCAATCTAATCTTTACAAGATATTAAACATTACATCTAAAGATATAAAATTGGAAGAAGTGTTTACTGAAACATTAGATGTTTTATTTGGTATTGAGTCACTAAGCGTAGAGAAAAAAGGATTGATTTTTTTAACCAATGAACAAGGAGTATTAGAATTAATTTCTCATCAAAATTGTGACATTTTGGAGGAAACTTGCGCCTTTATAAAACCGGGTCAGTGTTTGTGCGGGAAAGCTCTAGAATTTTCTCAAACTATTTTTTGTAATTCTGTAGGACATGATCATACTATTCAGCCTAAGGGCATGAAACCTCATGGTCATTACGTCGTCCCTATTCAGCATAGAGAAGATGTAATAGGTGTTATTTGTTTATACCTTGAGCAAGGGCAAGTGGAAAATGAAAACACACTCAATTATTTAGAAACCGTTGCTCAAGTTCTTGCTCGTAAAATTATTTCAGAACAAAGAAAAGAAAGTTTACAACTTAAAAGTATTGAACTCCAAGACAAGCATAATTTATTAGACACTATACTTAGTGAACTTAATAAAAGTATAGATTACACTAGCTTTTTACAAAACTCGCTGTTACCAAATCGAGAACTATTAGACAGTTGCCTAAAAGAAAGTTGTGTGTTGTTTTTACCAAGAGACAAGGTGAGCGGAGATTTCTATTTTACTTATCAAATCGAAGAACTTATTTATTTTGGTGTTGGTGACTGCACGGGACATGGTGTGCCAGGGGCTTTTTTGTCCTCTATGTCAATAGAAACGGTTAAGTCAGTTATTCATAGTAGTTACGAAGAAACCCCTTGTGCCATCCTTACTGAGCTCAAAGAGATAGCTAAAAATAGATTTGAATCTAACTCTACTAACTCCGATTCTATGGATATGGCATTATGTGTATACAATAAGCACACAGAAGAACTGTACTACTCTGGAGGATTTATTGATATGTATATTGTTAGAAACAACAATACATTACTTGAATATAAAGCAACTAGAAGTCCCATAGGTGCTTACCCTATTGATTTACCTTTTAGTTGCAACAAAGTAGAAATTAAAAAAGGGGATGTTATTTATTTAGCTACTGATGGCTATGTAGACCAGTTTGGATATAAGGAAAAGGGTGATAAATTGTCTAAACTTAAGCGTAAACGATTTAAAGAATTGTTATTAAGTATTAGTCATTTAAGTTGTTCTGACCAAGTGAAAGAATTAGAATCCTCTCTAACTAAGTGGAGAAAGGGGACGAAACAAACAGATGATATTACGGTGTTTATTAGTAGGTATTAATGTTTATCGTTTAGTAATTAAGAGTTCTAAAAAATAGCCTACATAATAGGAAACGAGTGCCGCCGCCATACCTAGTATTAGTGTTTCGATAACCCCCTTTAACTTATTAGTCTGGTTTACATACGATTTTAAAACACCTACAATTACAAACCCAAAAGCAGTAAAGATGGATGACCAAACAAAAAGACTTGAAACAATAGGCCTAAAGTAATCCCAAACATATACTGAAAGTGGAATCAGTCCAATAAGGATAAAAGAAATGTAGGTAACTAACCCCATCTTGATAGGTGATTTTTTCGATTCAACCATCTCCAGCTCTTCCTTCATCATAACATCAACCCATCGGTCTTTGTCAGAAGTTATAGTCTGAATAATATCTTCGAGTAATTGCCCTGAGAAACCTTTTTTTTGATAAATTTCTCGAATTTCTTCCCTTTCAATTTCTGGGAGGTTATCTACTTCCCAATATTCCACTTGTTTATGTTTATTGTAATTGTCTTTTTCTGACTTGGTTGACAGGTAAGCTCCTATCGACATCGCAAAACCATCAGCAAATAAATTAGCGAAACCAAGTATAATAATAATAGAGCTTTCAAGATTAGCACCAACAGCTCCTGCAACAACAGCAAAAGTGGTTACACAGCCATCAATTCCTCCATAAACAAATTCACTTAAATATTCTTCAAATTTACTTAGGTACGAATTTGAATTATGAATTTGATGTTCATTATGCGTAATTAGTCTTTTCATTTCATTTTTTTATAAGTATTAATCAATCCGTTGGTAGAAGAATCGTGGCTATCAATTATATCGTCATTGATAAGTTCGGGTAAGATTTTTTTAGCCAATTGTTTTCCAAGCTCTACTCCCCATTGGTCGTAGCTGTATACATTCCAAATCACGCCTTGCACAAATATCTTATGTTCGTACATCGCTAATAAACTCCCTAAAGTATAAGCATCTATCTGCTTTACTAAAATAGAATTTGTAGGTTTATTTCCATCAAAAACTTTAAAAGGTACTAGTTTTTGATATTCTTCAAGGTTTTTTCCACTTGCCTCAAACTCTTCAACAACTTGTTCTCTAGTTTTTCCATTCATCAAAGCCTCTGTTTGAGCAAAAAAGTTAGACAATAACTTATCATGATGATCACCAATAGGATTGAGGCTAATTGCAGGAGCTATAAAATCACAAGGAATCAACTTTGTTCCTTGGTGAATCAATTGATAAAAAGCATGTTGCCCATTAGTACCAGGCTCTCCCCAAATAATAGGACCTGTTTGATAATTAATATTATCTCCTTTCCTATCTATGTTTTTCCCATTACTCTCCATATTTCCTTGCTGAAAATAAGCCGAAAACCGATGTAAATATTGATCGTAAGGTAAAATAGCTTCAGAATCAGCACCATAAAAGTTATTGTACCAAATCCCGATTAAACCCAAAATAACAGGGATGTTATGCTCTAGCTTTTCATTTTTGAAATGATTATCCATAGCGTGAGCACCACTTAATAATTGCTCAAAATGATTATACCCAACGCTACAAGCAATAGACAAGCCTATCGCTGACCACAATGAATAACGTCCGCCTACCCAGTCCCAAAACTCAAACATATTTACAGGATCAATCCCAAACTCTTCCACACCTTTTTTATTGGTAGAGAGTGCCACAAAATGTTTTTTAATATCCATCTCTTTTGCACCACTATCTAAGAACCATTGACGAGCAGTATGTGCGTTAGTCATTGTTTCTTGTGTAGTAAAAGTCTTTGAAGCGATTAAAAATAGCGTTTCCTCTGGGTTGATTTTTTTAAGTGTTTCAGCAATATGCGTCCCATCTATATTAGACACATAATAGGTATTAATGTGAGGTACTTTATAATATTTAAGAGCTTCTGTTACCATTACGGGTCCCAAATCTGATCCGCCAATTCCGATATTAACGATAGATTTGATACTTTTCCCTGTATAACCTTTCCAGTCACCATTGATAACTGCCCCCGAAAATGTTTTTACTTTTTGTAGCACCTCATTAATTTGAGGCATAATATCTTTACCTTCTACTATAACAGGGGTATTACTTCTATTACGCAAAGCCGTGTGTAATACCGCCCTGTTTTCAGTTTTGTTGATATATTCACCTACAAATTGTGCTTCAATCGCTTCCGCTAAACCACATTCCTTAGCAAGATTAATTAATAACTCTAAAGTCTTATCAGTAATTCTGTTTTTAGAAAAATCTAATAAAATACCCTCAAACTGAATAGAGAATTTTTTAAAACGATTTTTTTCAGAATTAAATAAATCTTTGATATTAAGATTTTTACTCTCGTTAAAATATACTTTTAAAGCCTTCCATGCTTTGGTTTGGGTAGGGTTGATGTTTTGTAAACTCATAGTGTTATCGTTATCTCGGATGAATCTACAAAAAAAGGATTGGCAGATAAAGCACTAGCTATTTTATTTTTTGTATTTTTGTCCTGTGAGATATAAAGTAGAAATAATGGACACCACTCTTCGTGATGGAGAGCAAACATCAGGAGTGGCATATACGCCGTCAGAAAAATTGACGATGGCAAAATTATTATTAGAAGAAGTAAAGGTAAACCGTATAGAAATTGCCTCTGCTCGAATTTCGGAAGGAGAATACGAAGCAGTAGAAAAAATTGTACGATGGGCTAAAGATGATGATTATATTGATGCTGTTGAAATTTTGGGTTTTATTGATGGTACAAAATCATTAGATTGGATATCGAATGCTGGAGCTCAAAACATCAATCTTCTCTGTAAAGGTTCGCTTAATCATGTCCAAAAACAATTAAGACAAACCCCCGAAGAGCATATAGAAAACATTTATAAATCTTTGGATTATGCTGATAAAAAAGGAATCGGAGTAAACCTATACCTAGAAGACTGGTCTAACGGAATGTTTCACTCAGAAGAGTATGTTTTGTTTTTATTAGATAAACTAAAAGACACAAACGTAAAACGTTTTATGCTTCCAGATACATTGGGGATACTTAACCCCGACTTATCATTTGAGTACATGACTAAAATGAAAGCTTCATACCCGACATTACACTTTGATTCTCATCTACACAATGACTATGACCTAGCAGTAGGAAATACCTTTATGGCAATTAAAGCAGGGGCTAACGGTGTTCACGCTACAGTTAACGGTCTAGGAGAACGCACAGGAAACACTCCTTTAGCAAGTCTAATCGGTTTAAAGGATCATTTAGATTTTGAAACTACTGTAGACGAAGAGCAATTAAACAAAATGTCTACAATGGTAGAAGCATTTTCTGGAATTGCCGTACCAGCCAACAAACCATTGGTCGGAGAACATGTATTTACACAAACCTGTGGAGTGCACGCAGATGGAGATAACAAAGGTGGGCTATACTTTAATGCTTTATTACCAGAACGATTCGGTCGTAAAAGAGAATACGCACTTGGCAAAACATCAGGAAAAGCAAGTATCAAAAAAAATCTTGATGATCTTGGTATCGAATTATCTGCTGATGCTATGAAAAAGGTAACAGATAGAGTAGTAGAGCTAGGTGACAAAAAGAAAACCATTACTAAAGAAGACTTGCCTTTTATCATTGCAGATGTGTTGGGTAGCTCAAAAGTAGAAGAGAAAATCATCCTTAAAAACTATTATGCTACACACGTACATAACCTAAAACCAGTATCTACCGTTCGGATAGAAATAAACGGAGTAGAATATGAATCAACTTCAACAGGAGACGGGCAATATGATGCCTTTATGAGAGCATTGAAGAAAATTTATAAAGACTTAGACAAAAAAATCCCCAAACTAATTAATTATAAAATCGCAATTCCACCAGGTGGTCGTACAGATGCCTTAGTAGACACTATTATCACTTGGGATGATGGAAAACGTGAGTTCAAAACTAAAGGATTAGAATCAGATCAGCAAGCAGCTGCCATAACGGCGACTATCAAAATGCTCAACTTGATTGAAAACTAATGCTTTCAATTCTTTTTGAAGATGAGTACTATGTGGCAATTAATAAGCCACATGGTTTACTCGTGCATCGTAGTAAAATAGCTAAAGATGCTACCGAGTTTGCCTTACAATTACTTAGAGATCAGATTGAACAAAAAGTTTATCCAGCACACCGTTTAGATAGAAAAACAGGAGGGGTGTTGGTGTTTGCCAAGTCTAAAGAAGCAGACGTAAAATTGAAAAAAATATTCGCCGAAAGGAAAATTAATAAAACATACTGGGCAATAGTAAGAGGCTGGATAGAGCAGGAGAGTGGCAGTATAGATAAGTCACTCATTACAGAATCTGGAAAATCACAGAAAGCGCTCACGCATTACAAAGTACTAGAACAATTAGAAATTAATCAGCCAGTAAGTAAATTCACAACAGGGAGGTTTACTTGGGTCGAAGTAAAGCCAGTAACAGGGAGGATGCACCAGATACGCAAACATTTTGCCCATATCAGGCATTATATTATTAATGATAAAGCACATGGTGACTGTCAACAAAACAAGTTTTTTGAACAACAATTAAATATTAATCATATGCTTTTACACGCCAAAACACTTAGTTTCACACATCCTTACACCAATAAGGAAATCCTAATAACAGCCGATATACAGAAAGATTTTAAGGAAACCTTGAATGTTTTACAAAGTAAAATTAAAAAATAATTAACCCTTGGGCGTGCCACCACTCGCTTCAAAAGCTCGTGCTGTCGGGCTTTTTGTTCCCAATCTTTGTTGTTTTCTGATTTTGTTCATATTATTTTGAAGTACAAAAATCAGAAAATAACAAAGGATTTTCACGACAATCCCTCACGCATCCTACCCAGTTTATACTAATTCCACAACTATTGATGATTTTTATTTTATCCAAAAAACAAAAAGTGTCATTTAAAGCCTTTTAAAGAAATTTTTTTATCAAACACCCCTTATTTTGTAACAAAATATTTATCAAACACCCCTTATTTTGTTACAAATAATATTGAAAACACCCCTATTTTTGTTACAAAATGACTACCTTGTGATTAATCAAAAACAAAAGAGAATAGCTATGGGAGGGTTCAAGAGAAGTCTTATAAAGAATTTACAAGAATGGAAAGAAAGTACTAACCGCAAACCTCTTATTCTGCGAGGAGCACGTCAAGTAGGTAAAACTACCTTAGTAAAACAATTCTCTAAAAAGTATCAATACAGTATTTTACTTAACCTAGAAAAAAAATCTGACATTTATTATTTTGAACAATACGATGAAGTTAAAGATATTATAAATTCCTTATTATTATCTAATAACATCCCGTCAGGTAGCATTTCTTCTACCTTATTGTTTATCGATGAAATTCAAGAATCACTTCGTGCAATTCATTTTTTGCGTTATTTTTATGAAGAAATTCCAGATTTACACGTTATAGCAGCAGGGTCTTTATTAGAGTTCGAAATGCAAAAGGTAAAGAGCTTTCCAGTGGGTAGGGTTGAATTCTTATATCTTCATCCATTAAATTTTTTAGAATATTTATCAGCAATCGGGCATAGCACAGGAATTGAGCAAATCAATCACGTTCCGATAAAGCAATTTGCACACCAAGTGTTATTAGATTTATTTCATCATTATACAATTATCGGTGGTATGCCAGAGGTAGTGAAAGTAGCCATCCAAACAGATAGCCTTACGGATTTACCCAAGATTTATGAAAGCATTTGGGGTAACTGGAAAAATGATGTAGAAAAATACACTAGTAATAATACCGAGCGAAAAGTAATTAAACACATTATCAGTACAGCTCATTTATATATTGATCAGCGGATTAAGTTTCAAAACTTTGGGAACTCTAACTATAAATCGAGAGAAGTAGGAGAGGCGATGAGGAATTTAGACGCAGCTAAAATTATTCAATTGATTTACCCTACTACAGATAGAGAAGTGCCTATTAAGCCTGACCTCAAAAAATCCCCTCGCTTACAATTTTTGGATACAGGGTTGTTGAACCATGCACTATCTATTCAAGGACAGCTACTAGGGTTAAATGACCTAAGTAAATCATTCAAAGGAGCTATTATCCCACATTTAATTACTCAGGAATTAATTTCATTAAACACAATAAGAAATGATAAACCTAATTTTTGGGTAAGAGAAAAAAACTCTGCCTCCTCAGAAGTAGACTTAGTTTACGCTTTTGATGGTAAAGTAATCCCGATTGAAGTGAAGTCAGGCAGTACAGGAACGCTTAAGTCTTTACATCAATTTATGGATAAATGTAATCACCCTTATGCTGTACGTATATACGCAGGTGAGTTCAATATTGAGCAGACAAAAACACCTACTGGCACCCCTTATTTATTGATGAACCTACCATATTATTTAGGAACAAAAATTCCCGCCTACATTCATTACTTTATTACGAATCATTAACAAAAAAGCCCAGCTATTAGCTAGGCTTGATTAACTTACTACAAAGTAAAGCTTATTGTTTGAGTAGTTTATAACGTTGTTTCTTGCCCTCGGCACTAATTTCTATAAAATAAAGACCAGCAGGTTGATTGAGGTAGATTTGATAGTTACTCTCGCTAATATGGGTATCTGTAGAAACCACTTGACCATTTATATCAAAGACTGTTACTGAAGCGTCGTTTAGGGCTGATAGGTTTACATTAATAAACCCAGTACTAGGATTAGGGAATACGTTGGTAGCTAATTCATTTTGCTCTTCAAACCCGATAATCTCTTGGGGTGAGTAGTAGAAAATTCCAATACTTGGGCTAATCCAAGTATTGGATGTGGTGTCCCAATTATAGTACGTTGATTTAATGGGGGCGTGTTTAAAATGCACACCAGATAAATCTGGTAATATAGATCCTTTATTAGATAATTGGTGTCGACCTCAATAATTCTTTTAGAACTACTAAACCATTGGCTATTAGTGTTGTTTCCAGTATATTCTATTTCTTCTGTGTTATTTCCGTTATCGTCATAGCTAAGAATGTATTTATACCCGTTAAGCCATTGTGCAGTAAGCTTATCCCAAGTATATGTTGTTGTTTCTTCAATTAACTTTCCGGTGTCGTCGTAAATGTCTAAGTATTTACTTTCGTAGTCCCATTTTTCAGTATACTTATTCCATCTGTAGCATGTTACTGTATTAAGTCCATTGTTACCGTAGCTGTTGATTATTAATATATTCTTTATTATTGGTTATTTCCTCTTTAATACTTCCGTTTTCATTGTAAATGAGTGTGTCGTACGATTTATTATTACCCCATTGATAGGGGGAGACCAAGCGATGAAAGTTTCTTTTACCTTTCTTCCGTTTGAATCATATTCATAAATATACTTTCCTCTAGGCTCAGTCCATTGATTAGTGCCGTCATTCCAGTAAGGCCAAGAGTCTTCTATGAGGTTTTTATTAAAGTCATAGGTATAATTGTGTTTTTCAGAAGGAGACCATTGGGTCTTAGTACTATCCCAAGTATAAGTTACTTCTTCTGTATTATTTCCGCTAGCGTCATAGCTAAAGGTGTATTTATAATCATTTTCAGTCACCACACTATCGAGTCTCTGCTTTATGGCTTGAGGTCGGTGTTGTTCATGTTGTGTTCCGTGGTTTATTTTATGGTGATTAAACAATGTATTTGTTTGAGCATAACTAGTTGTAATGCTGAATTCAAGTCACAAATGCAACTTTTAGATTTGAGTTTATAATAATATTTTTCAGAAC
>CAZEGV010000078.1:0-10361 GCA_964511645.1 uncultured Cytophagales bacterium | reverse complement strand
GCATAAAGATACAAAATTTTGGAAAAATAAACTACTCACCTTGCAACGGTCTTGAATCTTCTTAAGACCGTTGCAAAACTCGTGTAATCATTCCTCTCTTTTTATCCCACCAAAAGTACGCTCTACTTTAAATCGAGTTTTACTATTATCCTTTCACGTTATTAATATTAGCAAACGCTAACTTGATTTACAAGATTTTATTTTTTACGAATTAAAATGAAATGAGTTGAGTAACAATTTCTGATTTATTATTCTGGAATTGTACCCAAGCAACTAATATTTTGTTTTTATTTAATCCCAAAACTACAGGATGATCAGCGTCGATAGTCATAGGGGTAATATAATTTGCTTTTTTTTCAGTATTACAGACCATTACACCAATGCGATTGATGTAAGAAGTGTTGGTTTTGAAGTTTTCATCCCAAACTAAAACAGCTTTTCCATTGGATAAACTACTTGCTTGAGGATGTCTAGCGTGAGCGTTTATTAATTTTCTTGGCTGAAAGTTTTTTCCATATTTTTTTATTGTATGGTAAACTCCTTCACCATTTCCCATGGTAAACCAAAAAAAGTCTAATTGTTTATTATTCGATGTGATTGTAGGTCCAGTATGTGGACATCCATTGATTACCCAATTATCCTCACTTACTCTTTTTAGTTTAGAAAATGTTTTTCCATTATCTCCTGAAACCAAATATGCCATATCTCTAATATTGTCCAAACTATTAGTCTTAAATATTTTTCGAAATGAAATACTGATATTTTTTTGTTGATCCACATAAATTTCTGTTCGACAACATTGGCAAGTTTTTTTAGCAATTTCTATTTCATTTTGAAAACCAATTTTTTCTTTTGTTTTAGCAAAAAACAATGAAGAGCCATCTTTTCTTTTTTTTCTTCCATCTAACCAAATCGCACCTATTTCTCCATCAGGTAGCACAGCGATATCAAAAAAAGAACGTCCAATACCTTGTGTTGTGTCTGCGTGTAAATATTGAGGTTTTGTCCAATTTAGTCCATCATCAAAAGATTGTGTGTAATAAATTGCTCCTGCAAAACGGTTGTTTGTAGTTGGTACTCTTTTTTGAAAAACAGCGACAATCGTTCCGTTCGATTTAAAGGCTATTTTAGGCATACTTTCATGATGAGGAGACAAACCTTTAGTGTGCTGAATATAAATGTTTTTTTCAAAACCTTCTCCATTATTTGTTGAAATAGAATAAACCATTTGTGTATTTTCTTTTTCACCTTCTACCCAACACAAAACAGGGTCATTGTTTTGGTTTTTAGTTAAGAAAGGGCAATCTGCCATAAAGTCATTGTTTGAAATTGTATTTTTTTGAGAAAGTAATACAAAAGGAACAAACAATATGAAGAAATAATAAAGTATAGTTTTCATAAGTATGTGAAATAAATACCCTCTCTTTAAGCAAAAAAAGAGAGGGTAAATTAATTAAATTTATTGATTAGAAATATTTTTTTTTAATTTGTAAGCCACACCAAGAGTTAAATTTATTGGTTCACCTGGTCTGTAGCTCGTTCCCCAAGCCGAAGCAGAGGCGTTGGTTGCATACAATTTGTTTGTTAGATTCATGAGGTTTGCCCACAATTCAAACGATTTGTATTTGTATCCCATTCTTAAATTAAAAGCATCGTATCCTTTATATTCTTTTTTATTCATAGCATCCATATAGTATTTATTGACATGTTGCCATTCAAGACTGATACGAAAATCTTTTAATTTTTTCTGCGGTTTGTAAGTAGCTTGTGCGTTTGCTAACCATTTAGGTGCTCCTGGCATTTCTTTGTCAGTATAGTTTTTTCCTTTTTCAACATAATCAATAAAGGTATGACTTGCATTTGAACCTCCAAGACGAACTCTTAACCCTTTAATAACCTCGTATTGAATATTGTATTCTATTCCTTGATGTTTGGTTTCTCCAGCATTTTTATTTTCTCTTGAACCATCATCATTTTTCACAGAAATAACTTCATTACTTCCATCCATGCGGTAAAGAGAAATATCTATTCTACCTTTTTTATTTCCGAAACCAGCCCATCCACCTATTTCATAGTTTGAGTAAGTAGCTGGGTTTAAATTAGGTACTTTTACACCTCTGTATAATTCCCCTACTTGAGGAGGAACAAATCCTTGACTATAATTGATATATAGTCCACGGTGTTTTTTAAAATCATAAGTTAAACCCAGTTTTGGAGTAAAACTACTAAATACATCTTTTGAATCGGGTACACCTGAATACGCATTACTATCAAGGTCATTTTTGTAATCATAAATAAAATTATCAAAACGTAATCCACCTATAGCTTTTAAGTTTTTGGTAATCTTGTAACCTGCTTGTGCGTAAACTCCAACATTGATTAGATTAACATTATAATCTGCTAACAGACTATCCGAAGGAGTGAAATCATCATAATATCCATCATTTGTTTTGTAAATACTAATGTAATTGGCTAGATAACTAGCAGGTGAATAATCCAAAGAGATACCTCCTAAAGCTGATAGTTTTTTATTTTTGAATTTTTCACTATGCTGAGCAACAAAACCATAACTTGTGTAAGTATTATTATTTTGTTCGCCATGAGCAAGGTTTTTGTCTCCTTTGTGTTTCCATGGTTTGTAATCATCTTTCACACGGTATGAAGGGTTTTGTTTGATATAGTTATTTCTAAAATATCCAGCGATAGATGTTTTAGAGTTGTTTTTCCAGTAATGGTTATACTGTAATTTTGTACGAAAAGCCATTACATCTCTATTGGTGAAAGTTTGTTTTGAGGTGTAATTTTCTTCATGAAAATCGGTACTATCCAATGAGCCTGTCATATCAGAAAGATAATCAATGTAGGTTGTGGAAAGTAATAATTCTGAAAGCCCACTAATTTGATAGTTCATGTTTAAACTTAAAGCTAGTTTATCAAAATCACTTTGTTCAATATATCCTTCTCGTCTTTGAGCATAATATCCACCAATACCTACACCCAATTTTTTGTAAGTGGTAGAAGCTTTAAAATCGGTTCGTCTATATCCTAAATTATTTCTTTGCATACTTACATAGGCAGTAGGAAGAGCAGAAGGTTTGTTTGTGATAAAATTAACCGCTCCACCGATAGCTTCAGCACCATACATACTGGAAGCTGGTCCTCTTATTAGTTCGATTTTACTAATATTTGCCATATTCATTTCCAATAATGAGTTATGGTTAAATATACCAGTAGGACGTATTGGTAAGCCATCTTCGAGATACAAATAAACTCCTTTGTAAGAAAATGGTTGGCGAATACTCATTGAGTGTTGTTCATTTCCTAAATTGACCATGTACACACCAGGCGTTTGGTTAAGTACTTGGTCTATAGTTGTTGGTTTGTTGTCTTCTAGTGTTTGTGTACTAATTGAGGTGATAGCGACAGGTGTTTCTGTACGTTTTTCTTGTCCTCTACTTACCGTAATCACTATTTGTTCTAACATAATAGTAGACATTTCTAACTCTACCATCATCTTTGATTTTCCTATAATGATTTTTACAGGGTAACCAAAAACAGCAATTTTCAAAGAATCATTTACTCCATTAATCGTAAATTTTCCTTGTAAATCAGTTTGTGTAATAGCTTTTGTCGTGGTATTTACAACAGAAGCAAAAACAATAGGTTCATGAGAGTATTTATCAATGATTGTTCCTTTGACTTCTTGAGCAAACAATAGTGTGCTAAACAACGATAATAGGCATGTGATCAATGCCTTAAGATAATTTTTATACATTTTTATTTCTTAATTATAATGAATAATAGAGTGTTATTAGCTACTAAAAAAATATGTTTTACAGAGAAAACAGACATCTTTTTGATAGCAATAAATACTTAAATTTAATACCGTTTTAATAATGAAATACTATATAGTTAGATGTATTATTTTCCCTCTATCGAAGCATAATAATTTAACATAACTATTCCCAGTAAGTTATTATAACAAAGAGAATGTGAAAAAGAAATAATTCTAATGCGACATATCATTATTAAATATGGTATAGAATGAACATAACAAATCCTATTGAATCAATGATGTGTTGCTCATTATTAATAAATAAACATAAAATAATAGTTTGAAACACAGTTTTAACTATGACAAAAAATCATTCTACATTCTATAATTAAGACATCTTTGGAGGAGGTATTTTTGGATCTAACTTTACCGATTTCACACTAAAAAAATAAACTGTATTACTAACTAAATCCAAACAAATAGGTCTAGTAGTAAATTTCCAAATACTGGTTAAACTATGTGAATTCTCTTCTATTGTTTGCTTTATATTATTGGTGTTTTGTTGAGAATTTTCTTCGTTGACCAATTTGTTGATTTGCTTTTGAAGATGACAATTCCCTTGACAAGTATTATTGAGAACTTCCCTTTGCTCACATAATTCAGTTGCAATATATTCTTGATTTTGATAAAATATAAATATAATTGTAAACGTTCTAAAAATAAAAATCTGATAAATGACTAATAATATGAAAGCTATTTTTTTCACCCCTTTACATACTGTTTATTGAGCAAATATACTTAATTCAAACAAAAAAAGCAAATAACCTACCTCTCTTGTTTTACTGGGGAAAAACCAAGAAAAAATGTATTGATCAACAACATGAAAAAATAAATCTTACAAAAGAACAAGACCGTTGCAAAACAAGCAAATCTTGTACGCAATAGGGATAGAGCGGTTTGTTTGAAATCCTTTTTTATGTGTTTTGACACTATTCGCTCTATTATTGATAATGGTGGAAGCTAGTAGTCACCGTTTGATTCCCTCTGACCGTCAAAAACACATAAAAAAGATTGAGTAGCGAAAGCCCGACCCGTAGGGGATTGCCCTCCTATTTATTAGTCATTATAATGTGTTTAATACCATATTGACTATAATCTACGTCAATTATCTTGTTTGTTTTTCACATTCTCTTCGTTAAAATAATCTACCGTAACTAGTTATGCTAAATTATTTTGCCTTAATAATGCAAAAAACAATTCAATCTAATCTAGACGCATATTATAGTCAATATGGTATAAGCTATTTTTAAAATACCGCCTTAGCTATTTCTTGAGTGGCAATTGCTTTACTCATTGTGTAATAATGCAAGACTGGCACTCCTCTTTTTTTTAATTCCTTAGATTGCTGAATCGCCCACTCTATCCCTATTTCCTTTACTGCATCATTATTTTTACATGCTTTTACGGCATTTCTTAAGTCTTCTGGCATGCCTATGAAAAATACGTCTGGGAGAATCTCGACTTGCCTTTTGGTTGATAATGGCTTTAGGCCTGGGATAATCGGCACATTAATCCCCATTTCACGACATCTATCAACAAAATCAAAGTATTTTTGGTTATCAAAAAACATTTGAGTCACCACATAGTCAGCACCCAAATCTACTTTTTGTTTTAAATACTTTAAGTCGTCTTCCATAGAACGGGCTGCATAATGTTTTTCGGGATATCCTGCTACACTAACTGAAAAATCTGTTTTAGCAGTATTCTCCAAGACTTCATCCAAGTAAATACCTTTGTTAAGGTTCATGATTTGCTCTACCAAATCCGAAGCGTATTTATTTCCCTCTTCTGCTTCTATAAAATTATCCTCTGTCTTCAATTTATCTCCCTGCAATGCCAAAACATTGTCTATTCCCAAAAAATTCAAGTCTATTAAGGCATTTTCTGTTTCGTCACGAGAAAATCCACCACAAATCAAATGAGGAACAACATCAACTTTATATTTATGAATAATAGCTGCACAAATACCTACTGTCCCTGGTCTTTTTCGTGTTGTTACTAGTTTAATATCGCCGTTAGGCATTGTCTTCTCAACGTATTCTTCTCTATGGTAAGTTACATCAATAAATGCTGGGTCAAAATCCATCAAAGGACTTATGCAATTGTATAAATGCTTGATATCCTCCCCTTTTTTAGGTGGTAAAACCTCAAATGAAAAAAGTGTTTCCTCCTTATTGTTATTAATTATATCTATTACTTTCATAATTTCTTAAATGTCATAATTTAATGTAGGTGCTAACCATTTTTCGGCTTGCTCTATCGTCATATTTTTTCTTTTAGCATAATCTTCCGCCTGATCCTTCCCTATCTTTCCTAAACCAAAATAACCAGCTTCTGGGTGAGCGAGGTAAAACCCACTAACGGATGATGCTGGATACATTGCCATACTATCTGTTAAAGAAATACCTGTTCTTTTCTCTACGTCTAGCAAGTCCCAAATCTTTACTTTCTCGGTATGCTCTGGACAGGCTGGATAACCTGGTGCTGGGCGAATGCCTTGGTATTCTTCTCTGATAAGGCTTTCATTATTTAGATTTTCATCTAATGAATATCCCCAATATTCGGTTCGTACTTTTTGGTGTAATAATTCTGCAAACGCTTCCGCTAATCTATCCGCTACCGACTTAATCATAATAGAATTATAATCATCGTGATCGGCTTCATACTCTTTGATGATTGGCTCAATTCCTAATCCTGTTGTCACAGAAAATGCTCCTATATAATCTTGAATACCTGATGAACTCGGTGCTATATAGTCTGCCAAAGATTTATTTGCAATTCCTTTTCCTTTCTCTCCCTGCTGACGCAAACATTCTAGCGATATGCCTGTCCCGTCTAACGCAATAGTATCTCCAGTATCGGTATTAGCAGGAAACAAACCAAACACTCCATTAGCTTTTAATGATTGCTTGGCAATAACAGCATCAATCATATTGTTAGCATCATCGTACAATTTACGGGCTTCATTGCCTATGATCGGGTTGTCTAAAATCTTAGGATATTTCCCTTTTAGCATCCACGTTGAGAAAAATGGAGTCCAGTCTATGTACTTTCTTATTTCTTCCAAAGGATAGTTAATCAACTCTGTTACACCTAGTTTTTTTGGCTTAGTAGGTTGATAAGTTTTCCAATCTATTTTGATTTTATTCTCTACCGCTTGAGGGTAAGTGATATAACTTTTTGTACGCTTACGCCCTGCATAATTCTCACGCATAGTGGCATACTCTTGTTTCATCTCTTGGGTAAACGATTCTCTTGTTTTATCCGAGATCAATTTACTAGCTACAGGCACACTCTTGGAGGCATCCAAAACATGAACAACTGCTGCATCATATACAGGATCAATCTTTACAGCGGTATGTATTTTAGAGGTAGTAGCTCCACCTATTAGTAAAGGGATTTTCATTCCCTCTCGTTGCATCTCTTTCCCCATATCTACCATTTCGTCAAGAGATGGTGTAATTAACCCACTTAAACCAATAATGTCTACATCTTCTTCTTTGGCTCTTCTAATGATTTCTTCTTTTGGCACCATTACACCAATATCTATAATTTCAAAATTATTACATGCTAACACAACACCCACAATATTTTTACCAATATCATGTACATCACCTTTTACAGTTGCCAGTAATATTTTACCTGCCGAAGAACGCCCACCTTTTCCTTCTTCCAAAAACGGTAACAAGTAAGCTACTGCTTTTTTCATTACACGAGCACTCTTTACTACTTGAGGTAAAAACATTTTTCCTTCCCCAAATAAATCTCCTACGATGTTCATCCCATCCATAAGCGGACCTTCTATTACGTGTAAAGGTTCATCGTATTTAAGTCTAGCTTCTTCAGTATCTTCCTCTACAAAATCTACTACGCCTTTTACCAGAGCATGCCCTAAACGTTGTTCCACAGAACCTTTCCTCCACTCTAAGTCTTTCTTTTGCTCCTTACCTGAACCTTTTACGTTTTCTGCAAAGTCTAGTAAACGTTCCGTGGCATCATCCCTCCTGTCTAATAGAACGTCTTCTATATGCTCTAATAAATCTTTAGGAATATCATCATATACTTCTAACAGAGCAGGATTTACAATCCCCATATCCATTCCCTCTCTAATGGCATGGTACAAAAATGCTGAATGCATTGCTTCTCTCAATGCTGTATTTCCTCTAAAAGAAAAAGAAACATTACTCACACCACCGCTTACATGGGCTCCAGGTAGGTTTTCTCTCACCCATCTAGTGGCCTGAAAAAAGTCTATTGCATTTTTACGATGTTCTTCCATTCCCGTAGCAACAGGAAAAATATTCAAATCAAAAATAATATCTTCTGGTGGAAACTGAACATCACCCCCTGTTAGCACATCATACGATTGCTGACAAATCTCTACTCTTCTGTCATAAGTGTCTGCCTGACCATCTTCATCAAATGCCATCACAATAACTGCTGCACCAAAACGCTTAATTAGTAAGGCTTGTTCCTTAAACTCTGATTCACCAATTTTAAGGCTTATAGAGTTAACAATACATTTCCCTTGCACACACTTAAGCCCTTCTACAATAATCTCCCACTTAGAGCTATCAATCATTATCGGTACTTTGGCAATATCAGGTTCGGCTGCTATGAGGTTCAAGAAGCGTTTCATACACTCTACACCATCAAGCATCCCTTCATCCATGTTGATGTCAATCACCTGAGCACCACCTTCTACTTGGTCTCTCGCTACAGCTAACGCCTCATCATACTTCTCTTCTCTTATGAGTCTCAAAAACTTTCTAGAACCAGTTACATTAGTACGCTCACCAATGTTTACAAAATTCATTTCTGGGGTCACTATTAATGGTTCTAAACCACTTAACCTCAAATAAGGAAGATTATCCCATTTGTATTTATAAGCCCCTTTATAATCTGGATGTATGCTCATGATTAAAATTGTCTAGGTTTAGATTGTGAGGCAATATCTGCTAGTGCCTTAATATGCGGAGGGGTTGTTCCGCAACATCCTCCCAAAATATTAAGGTAATTATTATCTAAAAACACTTGTACTTGCTCTGCCATCTCTTCTGGGCTTTGGTCATATTCGCCAAATTCATTCGGAAGTCCTGCATTTGGATGAGCACTCACACCAAAAGTTGCTTTATTAGATAGAATTTCTAAATATGGTTTTAACTCCTTTGCTCCCAAAGCACAATTAAGCCCCACACTCAATAAAGGAGCGTGCGAAATAGAAATCAAAAATGCTTCTGAGGTTTGCCCCGAAAGTGTACGTCCACTCATATCGGTGATTGTCCCCGAAACCATAATCGTAACATCTGCTTTTTTTTCTCTAATAACATCGTCGCAAGCCATAATTGCAGCTTTCGCATTAAGCGTATCAAAAACAGTCTCTACCATCAATATATCCACACCACCTTCTATCAGCTTTTTAGCCTGTTGTTTATAAGCAGTGTGCAAGTCATCAAAAGTAACCGCACGATATCCTGGGTCGTTTACATCTGGAGACATAGACGCCGTCCTATTAGTAGGTCCCATAGCACCAATTACAAACCGAGGTTTATGAGGTTCTTTAGCTGTCATCTCATCAGCTACCTCTCTTGCTATTTTGGCAGATTGGTAATTAAGCTCATCTATAATATGCTCTAGCTTATAATCCGCCTGTGCAATCGTAGTTCCACTAAAAGTGTTTGTCTCAGCAAAATCAGCTCCCGCCTCATAATATTCTTTATGAATTGCTTTTATAATATCTGGTCGAGTAATTGACAGTAAATCGTTATTTCCTTTAAGTGGAATTTCATGATTTTCTAAAGCCTTATTTCTAAAATCTTCCTCGCTAAGTTTATAACGCTGAATCATAGTCCCCATCGCACCGTCTAGCACTAAAATCCTGTCTTTTAATATTTCTCTTACCTTCGAGCTCATCCCAAGTCATTAATAGATTTAATAATCTTGTTTATCAAAAAATGGACTTTCGTCTAAAGAGGTATGATTTAATCACTCTTTTATCTTCCTCTGACACCTCAGAGCGGGAAGTAGCACCTTTTATGTAGAATTAAATGGTTGCTAAGACGTTACAGGGCCCGATCCCTCAGTCTTTCTTGATAAACACCACAAAGATGTGAGATATATCTATTTTTTCCTATTATGTAGCCTACTGTTTCTGAAAAATAAGTCGGGTGTGCCATTTCTCGCTAAAAACGCGAAAAATGTCGGGCTATCACTACTCAATCTTTCCGATAAAAAAAATTGGAAAGGATTTCAAACAAACCGCTCTATCCCTCACACAAAAAAATACCATTAACCCTGTGAGAATCACCAAATCTTTACCCCGTTTTAACTCTGGTCATTTTCTTTTTGTTAAAAAATAGATGGTAGTACTATTTTTTTATTCTGTCCTTAGAGGGGTGAGGGGCTTTGTTGTGTGAGTGTGTGCTCTGCTCGTAACTGGTAATGTTAATGACATATTAGCTAGGTATGTCATCTTATACCAGTTTAACTATAATATGAGTCTAATTTAGATTGAATTGTTTTTTGC
>CAZEGV010000077.1:0-10367 GCA_964511645.1 uncultured Cytophagales bacterium | reverse complement strand
TGGTGTGAGAGGCGAACTGGCTACAATCTGGTAGTCAGCCGTCTACTCGATTGTGAGTTTTTTCAGGTTTGAGGGACAGAGTTACAAATAAATCGGAATGCCATTCTAAATGTAATATGAGATTGTTGACTATCCAAGTTCTCCCTTTCCAAGTTTCTTGATACAAGGTTTTTATTTCATCTAAAGGTAGTTCGCCTTCTCCATTAATATCAGTTCCTAAGGTGTTTATGATATTGTTGATTAGTTGATGTGCTTCAATATTAAATAGTTGTCTTTTATAGGTATTCCAGTTCTTTCGGTAAAAGAAGACGTCAAAAGACTCTGAGTTATTTTCACTGATACTTACTTGAAGTCTATTGAAAAAGGTGAAATATTGACAAATTGGATTAATAATATTTGCTGTTTCTAGTTTGTCAAGAGCAGGCGCTGATTTAAGTATGATTGAGTGTTTTATGTCATGATGAAGCTTGGTCATAAAATCGTCGATGGAAGTTGTTCTTTGAAAATATCGACCACCTAATTGATTTTTCAATTTGTCTAGACTCCAAACTTCCGTTCCGATGTTTAGCATGTTGAACATTGCATTTGCTTTCTTGCGAAGGTTATTATCATCAGTTACAAAAATATCGCAATGGGCTCCATAGAATGCGTGTAGACCATCATTGTAGGTGTTTTCGAATACAGATTTTTTCATCTTTTCTTCATCTAAACCAAGAATATTAAGGTTTAAGAAACAGGAGATGAAGAAACTTTGCTCTGTCAAGTTTTTGTTATTCTCAGTAGACTTTTTCATGTAGTTCAAGAAAGAAGATGCTTTCCCTGATTTAATGAAATCGTCGTTGAAATCCTGTGACTCTATGTTAAATGAACCAAGTTTAGATTCTTCAATTACACTTCTTCTATATGCTTTAAACGCGTCTTTGTCTGTGAAAATGGATCTAAAGAATCCGATTCCTTCATCAATGAAATCTTTCATTGTTAAGGACTTGTTTTTGGTTTTTAGTTGTTTCTTTCCTTTTTTCAGTTCTGAGCCTGTAGAATCTTTGATTGAGAGAAGGTTTAAGTTGATTTTTTGGTTCATTAGTTGTTCGAACTTATCTCTTTCCTTTTGAGTCAGAAATTCTAAATCCTCCTTTGGGAATAAGGATGAAAAACTCATGTCATCATTCCAAATGCTTTCGAATGACTCAACCTCTTGGAATGCATTGTGAGGCTTTTCTAACCACAGACTTTTTAATTCTTTATTAAGCCAAATCAGTTTATCATTGGTTAATTCGCTTATGCGGTCGAAATCTAGAAATTTATGATCAGTTAAATCATTGTATTTGTCACGAAGGTGTGCTTCAGAATAGCAATATGAAATATGCTTTTTACTTGAGAGTAGTTGTTGCCAGATACTTTCGTTTTCCTCTTTCTTCAGTTTAGAAATAATATCAGTATCTAGATATACTCTTAGCATATTCAAAGTAATGTTTTTAATTATGTTCGACCTTAAACTTTAACGGCTTGTTTTAATTAATTCCAAATTTCATCAAACTACTGAAACATTTCCTCTATAGATTATTTTTGGTCGAGAAAAATGGTGAATTACTCACAACGACCCGCTAAACGTAGTTACGTTCTGGGGTTTCTGTTTTTTTTAGTATCTGAAAGATACGTTAAAAAATGGAAAGGACAAATAGAACGTAGCAAATTGCTCAGTGTCAAGTTCTAAAATATGGCTACAGGATAACTAAATTTTTAGTATTTTACACCAAACCATAAATTTACTTCGATAAATGAGTAGTTATTCATTAAAAGATCAATTTTTTAACCCTGCATTTAGTTTAAAACTAGCTCAGCTTATACAAGAAGATTATCCTATTGACATTACTCAATTTACCAACAAGCTTAATCAAGCTTATCCTCGACAAGAATTACTAGAGCGTGTCACTCACACCGTTACCATGATTTATGAGACCCTTCCTCAAGATTATGAAAAAGCATTAGATATTTTGTTCAAAACCGCATCTAATATAAATGGTTTTCAGGGCATTATCTTCCCTCAGTACGTAAGTACTTATGGCTTACATCACTATGACATATCTTTAGACGCACTAAAGTTTTTTACACAATACTCAACTAGTGAGTTTGCTATTAGGCATTTTCTTAAACAAGACTTGTTAAAAACACTCACAGTGATGAAAGGCTGGGCAAAAGACAAAAATGAACATGTAAGGCGTTTGGCTTCAGAGGGTAGCCGACCACGATTGCCTTGGTCATTCAAATTAATAGAAATAGAAAAAACCCCTGAGTTATGCCTAAACATTTTAGAGCAATTAAAGGCAGATGACAGTGAATATGTTAGAAAATCTATAGCCAATCACTTAAACGATATTAGTAAAGCTCATCCGCAATTCTTGATTGATGTACTATCCAAGTGGGATTTGACTCAAAAACACACAAAATGGATTGCTAACCACGCTATGCGGACCTTAATCAAGCAAGGAAACAAAGAAGCCTTATCACTTAAAGGTTATGGAATTTCTCCAAGTATCTCAATAAAAAAAATCAACATAAATCCTACATTAATAACGTTGGGAGATAGCCTTGTGTTTTCATTTGAAATTGAATCTACAAGCCAACAGTTACAAAATCTTAATATTGATTATATTATCCATTATATGAAAAACAATGGCAAAACAGCTCCAAAGGTATTCAAATTAAAGGAGCTAATCTTACAAGCAAACGACAAGACGTTACTTAAAAAAAAACATGCTTTTAAAAATTTTACTACAAGAAAGCATTATCAAGGTATTCACCATATAGAAATTTTAATCAACGGTCAAAAATTTAACAAAACATCATTTGAATTAACATTATGAAAACAATTATTTTAATAGTAAGCCTTTTTACTTCTTTGTATTTATTTAGTCAAAGTATTGACTACTCAGATACAGTATTTACAAATGGTATAGAAGGTCCTGCTTTTTGGGAAAACAATTTATACGTGGTTAATTATCAAAAAGAGGGCACAATCGGAATCATCAAACCTACTGGACAAACAGAACTCTATTTGACTTTACCTGTTCAGTCTATCGGCAATAGTATTGTTTTTGATAAAAAAGGAATGATGTATATCGCTGATTATATCAATCACAATGTTTTAAAGGTAAACCCAATTTCCAAAACAGTAAAAACCTATGCTCATAATGATAAATTTAATCAGCCAAATGATATTTGTTTACATAAAAAGGGGCAGTTATATGCCTCTGATCCAAATTGGTCTAAAAAGACAGGCAATATTTGGCTAGTTGAAGAGGGTTTGTCTATTTGTGTGGACTCATTAATGGGTACGACAAATGGGATTACACTTAGCTCTGACCATCAATATTTATATGTAAATGAATCTGTACAGGGTAATGTATGGAAATATTACTTACTAGATAATGGGAGAGCAAGTCACCGTGTATTGTTTCATTTTTTTGACAAATACGGGATGGACGGAATGAAAGTAGATGACAAAGGGAATTTATACATTGCACGATATGGAAAAGGGACAATTGACGTACTAGATTCAAAAGGAAAATTGATTAAAGAAATTAAGCTAAAAGGAAAATATCCAACCAATATTGCTTTTAAAGGAAGAGATTACTCTGAGCTTTACGTTACTATGCAAAAAAGGAAATGCGTAGAAAAAGTGAAGAATCAATAAACTTTCTGCTATTCTTATTATTAAAAAAGGCTTGTTTCAGAACGAAACAAGCCTTTTTTAATAATGAATTGTAATAGAGGTTATATGATAAGCATTGCATCTCCATAAGAGAAGAATCTATACTTTTCTTTTACTGCTACTTCATAAGCATTCATAACCAAGTCATAACCACCAAACCCAGCAGTCATCATCATTAATGTAGATTGCGGAGTATGTAGATTAGTCAATAATGTATTACAAATTTTAAACTCATAAGGAGGAAAGATAAATTTATCCGTCCAAGTGTCTATTGCCTTTAGTCTTGAGCTAGCAGATACCGAAGATTCTACAGAACGCATAGACGTTGTTCCTACTGAAAGAATTCTTTTTTTGTTGTCTAAAGCTTTATTAACTGTTTTAGCAGTTTCTTCTGAAATAATATAATGCTCAGAATCCATTTTATGCTTAGTAAGATCTTCTACCTCTACTGATCGGAAAGTACCTAAGCCTATGTGTAATGTAATAGGTGCTACATCTATTCCTTCCAATTCTAATCTTTTCAGTAATTGAGGAGTAAAGTGCAAACCTGCTGTTGGTGCTGCTACAGCCCCTACTTTATCTGCATATATAGTTTGATATCTATCTTTATCAGAAGCTTCTACCGCTCTATTGATGTATTTAGGAAGAGGAGTTTCTCCTATTTCATAAATTGTTTTATAAAAGTCTTCGTCTGATCCTTGCCATAAGAAACGAATTGTACGTCCTCTAGAAGTTGTGTTGTCAATTACTTCTGCAACTAAACCGCTATCTCCAAAGTATAACTTATTACCTACACGTATTTTTCGTGCTGGGTCTACAAGTACATCCCAAAGGTGCATTTCTGTATTCAGTTCTCTTAACAAGAATACTTCAATTTCAGCTCCTGTTTTTTCTTTATTTCCGTGTAAACGAGCAGGAAATACTTTAGTATCATTGGTAACAAAAACATCACCTTCACCAAAGTAACTCACAATATCTTTAAAAACTTTATGCTCGATTTTCCCAGTATCCTTATGGATTACCATCAACCTTGATTCATCCCTTATTTCGGTAGGATACTCCGCCAATAACTTCTCAGGGAGATTGAATTGGAAATGTGACAATTTCATTTTCATTTTAATAGAATGGTATTAAAGCGAATAGTTTATTTAATTAAGAATCGCAAACTTACAATAAGTGCTGTCAAGTAACAAGTTTTGATTGAGCTAAAGCTTAATGCTGATATGATTTCACCGTTTCTATAAAGCATTTCACCTTATCAGGGTCAGTATCAGGGTATACGCCATGTCCTAAGTTAGCAATGTGTCTGCTTTTGCCAAAAGTACGTAACATTTCTTTAGTTTGTTTTTCAATCTCTGAATAACTGGCATAAAGCACACAAGGGTCTAGGTTTCCTTGTAAAGTTTTGTTATCACCAATAATGTTTCTTGATTCTTGAATACCCATATTCCAATCCAAACCAATAGTATTACAGTCTAATTGTGCTAAAGTATGTCTAGCAAAGTAAGCTCCTTTGGCAAATACAGTAACTGGTACTTCTTGTATAGCATCACAAATTTGCTTCAGATAAGGCATAGAAAATATTTCATATTGCTGAGGAGAAAGAATCCCTGCCCAACTATCAAATATTTGGATAATATCTGCTCCAGCAACAATCTGTCCTTTTAGATAGTTAATTGTGCTATCTGTAATTTTTTGTAATAACTGGTGTGCTAATTCAGGTTCTGTAAAAAGCATTTTTCTAGCTTTAGAAAAAGTCTTAGACCCTGAACCCTCTATCATATAAGAAAAAATAGTCCATGGAGCTCCTGCAAATCCAATTAATGGCACACGGTTATTTAATTCTTTTTTAGTGATTTTAATGGCTTCTATTGTGTAGTCTAAATCCTCGGCGGTGGCAATCTTAAGTTTTACTACATCATCAAGAGACTGAATGGTTTTTTCAAACCAAGGACCTTGTTTTTCAACCATTTTATAAGTTAAGCCCATTGCTTCTGGTATCACCAGAATATCAGAAAAAATAATAGCAGCATCTACACCTAAAAGGTCTACTGGTTGTATAGTTACTTCTGCCGCTAATTCTGGAGTTTCTACCAATTCTTTAAACCCGCTGAGGCTATTACGCACTGCTCTATATTCAGGCAATATTCTACCTGCTTGTCGCATTAACCACACTGGTGTACGTTCTACCTGCTCTCCTCTAGCAGATCTTAGTATTAAATCATTTTGATATCCCATAATGCAAAACTACAAAAAAGATAGAATAGAATACCCTTAATTCAAATGACTTATAATTATTTTACATTTAGTATCTGATAAAATAGAATAGAAGCTGATTTTCTCCATTGTGATTTCTCCAATTTTAATATTGTTTTGAAAAAATATTGTATATTTGTGTCCAAGACTTTAGGGGTGTCAAAATAAAAGACTGAGAAATACCCTCACGACCTGATGCAGTTAGTACTGCCGTAGGAAAAAGTTATTACTTTTATTCCCTTCGTTTGTCGCTAAAGTCCTACTATTATTTTATGAAAATAAAAATAAACAATAGCGAAAAAGAAATTGCATCGAGCAATATTAAAGATTTGATAGCTGAATTAGGTATTAAAGCAAATGGCATTGCTATTGCCCAAAACAATCAAATTATTCCGTTTAAGCTGTGGGAATCTACATTGATATCTTCAACAGATAATCTTACAATCATTAAAGCCACACAAGGAGGATGAAAAAACTAATTATAATCGGGATGTTTTTATCAGTTATTATCCAAGTATCAGCACAGAAAGACGACAAGCCGTCCACCATGGATAAAGCCATTAATATAGCATGCGAATGTGGTGAATCCATTCAAAAACGAATTGAAAAAGATAAAAAAATCCATTTTGTTTCTGCAGAAGCGGCACATGCTTGTATCCAAGCGGCATTAAATGAATATTGATTTATTATGTATGACGAAATAAATGCTTTTCCGCATAATGCAGAGACGAGTAAAAAACATAAATATCTTGAAGATACTTTTAATCGTAGGGTATATACAGAATGTCCTGCGTTAATGAAATTGCACAATTACGATGAAAACATGAAAACATGAAAGGAATAGATTCAAAACCATCAGAAAAAGTAATTTCTCAAGAACCATTTACAGGCTCTAAAAAGATATATATACAAGGTGAAATTCACGATATACAAGTAGCCATGCGTGAAATATCATTATCTGATTCGGTATCGACATTTGACGGAGGGAAAACAAGAGAGCCAAACGCACCTATTGCTGTTTATGATACATCAGGACCTTATACTGATCCAAAAATTGATATTGATGTTAGAAAAGGATTACCAAAATTACGCCAACAATGGATTTTGGATAGAGGAGATGTTGAGCAATTAGATAGTATTTCTTCGGCTTATGGACGTGAAAGACTGAATGATAAATCGTTAGATCATTTGCGTTTTGAGTATTTAGATAAACCTTTGAAAGCAAAAGCAGGAAAAAATGTTTCTCAAATGTATTATGCCAAACAAGGGATAATCACTCCAGAAATGGAATATGTAGCCATCCGTGAAAACCAACGTTGTGAAACAAATGACGATGGTATCACTCAGCATCCAGGAGAAAATTTTGGTGCTCATGTACATACAGGACCAATCACAGCAGAGTTTGTTCGTTCAGAAATAGCAAGAGGTCGTGCTGTATTACCTAACAATATCAATCATCCAGAGTGTGAGCCAATGATTATCGGGCGTAATTTTTTGGTGAAAGTAAATGCTAATATCGGTAACTCAGCAACCACTTCATCTATTGAAGAAGAAGTTGAAAAAGCAGTGTGGGCTTGCCGTTGGGGAGCTGACAATGTGATGGATTTATCGACTGGTAAAAATATTCACGAAACCAGAGAATGGATTTTAAGAAATTCGCCAGTGCCAATCGGAACGGTGCCAATTTACCAAGCACTCGAAAAAGTAAATGGTAAAGCCGAAGATTTGACTTGGGAGATTTTTAGAGATACCTTAATCGAACAAGCGGAACAAGGAGTTTCATATTTCACTATTCACGCAGGAGTTTTGTTGCGTTATGTACCAATGACTGCCAAACGTGTAACAGGAATTGTTTCTCGTGGAGGTTCGATTATGGCAAAATGGTGTTTAGCTCATCACCGAGAAAGTTTCTTATACACACATTTTGAAGAAATTTGTGAGATTATGAAAGCTTACGATGTGGCTTTTTCTTTAGGCGATGGCTTACGCCCCGGTTCGGTTGCCGATGCTAATGACGAAGCACAATTTGCTGAGTTAGAAACTTTAGGTGAATTAACAAAAATCGCTTGGAAACACGATGTGCAAACATTCATTGAAGGACCAGGTCACGTGCCAATGCACATGATTAAAGCGAATATGGATAAACAATTGAAAGAATGCCACGAAGCACCTTTCTACACATTAGGGCCTTTGACAACTGATATTGCACCAGGTTACGATCACATCACTTCAGGAATTGGAGCAGCGATGATAGGTTGGTTTGGTACAGCAATGCTTTGTTATGTAACACCAAAAGAACATCTTGGTTTACCAAACAAAGAAGATGTAAAAGTTGGTGTGATTACTTACAAGTTGGCAGCACATGCAGCGGATTTGGCAAAGGGTCACCCAGGAGCACAAGATAGAGATAATGCAATGTCAAAAGCTCGTTTTGAATTCCGTTGGGAAGACCAATTCAATTTGGCATTGGATCCCGATACTGCTCGTGAATACCACGATGAAACTTTACCAGCAGAAGGAGCCAAAACTGCTCATTTCTGCTCGATGTGTGGACCAAATTTCTGCTCAATGAAAATCTCTCAAGATGTGCGTGATTTTGCGAAAAAACAAGGGATAAATGAACAGGAAGCCTTGCAACAAGGAATGGAAGAGAAATCAAAGCAGTTCCGTGAGGAAGGTGCTGAAGTTTATAAATAAATTAGTATTAATCCTTAATTGAGAATGAAGATTATACTCATTACACATCCCACTCGCTTGATAGGTGAGTGGAATGTGGTTTTAGAGCTTTTTGAACGAGGATTAGATACCTTACATATCCGAAAGCCAGGTTATAGCGAAGAAGACATCGCAAACATTCTTAACCGTCTCCCAAAAGATTTACGTCCTCAAATAGTCTTACATGGCTATCCAGAAATAGCATTGAAATATAAATTAAAGGGCTTACACCATAATTCAACAACAAATTTTATTCCTAATTTTGGCATCTCACAATCCAAGTCATTTCATAGTATAAAAGAGGTGTTATCTTGTAAAGAACCATACAGTTATGGACTTATTTCCCCTGTATTTGATAGTATATCTAAACTTGATTATCTATCCCATTTTTCTGCTGATGATTTAAAACACCTAAATTCAAAAACAAAACTTCCTTTAGTAGCATTAGGTGGCATTACAAGTAATAGCATTCAAGAAGTTCATGATATGGGATTTAAAAAAATAGCAGTTTTAGGCACAATTTGGGAGCAAATCATCCATGAGAGGCTTTATATGGTTTTTGATAGTTTACGACTTAACAGCAAGAAATTTAAGTAATGAATAATGAGGCAAGAAATATTTTTCTTACCTTTATTTCTAATAAAATAGAGTAATATGTATCCAAAAGATAAATACTGGAGTTCGTTAGTAACATTCTTAATAGAAAACTTGCCTAATGGAGAAGCTTTTATTGACCCAGAAGTATTGCTGTATGAATTTCCTATGGTCTTTCCATATCAAATTCTAAAAGATATTAATTTATCAAATTATAATATTGAGTATATTGTTTTTCACCGGCACTTATACGAAGATTTAACCAATGACTACCTAGATTTTATCCAATCAAATTTTAAACCCGTATGGGGTAATTATTTATTTGTTGTTTACAAAAGAAACCGAAGTCCAAAGGAAAAGATAAAGGCATTAAAATATATTTTATACACTAGTATTTTAGAGTTAAATTTTAATAAGTATTATAAACCAATGAAAGAAGAAAAAACAGGTATTCTGATTACAACTTATAATCGTCCAGATTATTTATATCAATTATTATTAAGCTTAGTGGATAGAAAGGAAGAAATTTTAGTAGTAAACGATGGGTCTGACTTTAAATTTAGTATCGATTATCAAAAAATAAAAGACAAATTTTCAACCGTCACTTATATTGACAATCCAAAAAACATGGGTTTAGTCTTTTCTTTAAACACTGGTTTTTCTTATTTTTTATCTGATCCGGATTTAAATTGGGTTCATTATTTTCAAGATGATGTTATGATTCATGATGACTTTTTTATAACCCTTGACAAGGTAAAAAACAAAAAAGAATATCCGATAGTTACGGGTCTGTATAGAGAACCTCATAAGATTTTAAAGAAAGGCGTGATTAATGAAGTAGATGTTTATTTTTTACATTCTGCCCCTGCCCAACATATCTTAATGCATAGACAGTATTTATATAATAACTTACCAATTAAGACCGTTGCAAGGTGAGTAGTTTATTTTTCCAAAATTTTGTATCTTTATGCTATGCGAAAAACAAGTCACCAAAGCTTTGCAGATAGTATCTGCAACCCAAGAACGAGAAAAATTAAAGCCACATTTTTTAAACAGATGAATAGTTTACTTGATTGGGATTCTATTGATG
>CAZEGV010000076.1:0-10603 GCA_964511645.1 uncultured Cytophagales bacterium | reverse complement strand
TCCCATAAACAAAAATACTAATAATTAGACTTATATTATAATTTAATTGGTATTACAGACCAATATTAATCAAAACAATATTGAAGCCTATTAGGAGATAGTGTAGGACTCAGTACGGATGCTATTATAAATAGCCCTACAATTGACCTATTCACTTCAGGCGTTAATACGAATGGGCAAGGACCTTCTGGTTGTTTTGGACAAAAGATCCAAGAGATAGCTCAGTATCACTGTCAGCAGGCATACCCAGGGGATTTTAATCAACAAGCTATTTGCGAGAATTCATTCATCAGTGGCGGTCTCCCTATCTCTTTTTTAATTGATAATATACAGGTAATTGGTTATTCTCAAATACAGGTTTAGAAGACATTCAGTCATCAAAAAGAAATCATTGGTACTTACTCTCTATTAGGGGTGCAAATACCTAATAACAAAAAGAACCAAACTATCATTATCAAATACTCAGGCAGTTCTTCAGAAAGATCTTTTGTGATTGAGTAAAATTTATTTCAGACAACCCTATAAACGACAAAGCCCATATCAAAAGATATGGGCTTTGTCGTTTTATTACTAATAATACTAATTTACTTTTTCTTCTCCTTTGTTTGAACCAAACCTGCTTGCTCTCTAACAAGTAGATCAAGTTCATCCATTCACAAAGAAAAAGCCTCACCTACAAAACTCCCTCTTCATCCTATTATTATTTTCTATAAATTCATTCTATAATCAAAATCATCTAACATATGAAAAAAATTAAAAACTATAGTATTCTTATTCTATTAACTATGGGAGGATGCTTATACGCACAAGAAAACCCAACTACTTCAGGTGGAGAAGGGTCAGGACTAGGAGGGGCAGTTAGTTATTCAATTGGGCAAATAGTTTACACAAAAAACACAGGGGCAGATGGTAGTCTAACGCAAGGTGTACAACAACCATTTGAGATATCTATCATAATAGGCATAAATAAAACATCTATTAACTTAGAGTTAGCTGTTTATCCCAATCCTACTAACAATTATTTATCTCTAAAAACAGAAAATAATGACGGGTTAAACTATCAATTACTTGACCTACAAGGAAAAATAATCAAAAGCAAAAAAGTAACTAGTAACACAACCTCTATAGATATAGAGGGTTTACCAACTTCTACGTACTTTTTGAAAATAACAAAAAACAACAACGAAATAAAAACTTTTAAAATCATTAAAAATTAAAATACTATGAAAAAGATATACAGTTTAATAGCAGGATTAATGCTTACCGCAAGTATCTTTGCACAAGCCCCACAAAAAATGAGTTACCAAGCCATTATTCGTAATTCAACAGATAACTTAGTAACCAATCAGTCTGTAGGAATGCAAATTAGCATTTTACAAGGAGGAGCAAATGGATTCCTTGTTTATGTGGAAACTCAAAATCCTACTTCCAATATTAACGGTCTAATAACTTTAGAAATCGGTACAGGAATTACTACAGATGATTTCTCTACGATTGATTGGACAAATGGCATCTATTTTATAAAAGCAGAAACTGACCCGGCAGGAGGAAGCAATTACACCATTACAGGCACCAGCCAATTAATGAGTGTTCCTTATGCTTTACATGCTAATACTGCCGACAATTTTACGGGCACACTCAATGAGACCGACCCAATATTTGGAGCATCAATAGCTAGTGCAATAACAGCTACGGACACTGCAAACTGGAACAACACTACCGATACTCAAATTGACTCTTCTGGAATTGCTTTATTAGGCTACGTAGCAGGCACACATATGGCAGACACTGATACACATATCGATTCTTTAGGACTTGTGGCTTTGGGATTTAATGCTGGTGGCATTATAGCTGAAACAGATGGCTCTGTAACGAATGAAATCCAAATACTTTCAAAAACAGGAAGTATAGTAAGCTTATCAAATGGAGGAGGTAACTTTATTGATGCTGTAGATGATAATGATAATGACCCAATAAACGAATTACAAACACTTTCAAAAACCTTAAATATTGTTACTTTATCTAACACAGGTGGTTCTTTTTCGGTAGATGATGCTGATGCAGACCCCTTAAATGAGCTACAAGACATCTCTTTGAGCGGGAGCGATTTAACACTAAGTAATGGCTCAACTATTGACTTATCGGCTATCGGCTTTGATGGTGACTACAATAATTTATCAAATACTCCGACTAACATTAGTGTCTTTAATAATGACGAAAACTACCTAACTTCAGAAATTGACCCAATTTACTCAGTTTCAGTAGCATCTGCAATAACGTCTACTTTAGTAAATAACTGGAGTATTGCCTATTCTTGGGGAAATCATGCTAATGAAGGTTATCTAACTTCTTTTACTGAAGTCGATGCTTCAGTAACTAACGAGATCCAAACATTATCGTTAAGCGGTAACGATTTGACTATTTCAGGTACGGGAGGTAATACGATTACACTACCTTCTTCATCAGCTCCTAGTTATACTATTGGGCTAAATATTGCAATGGGTGGTTATATCTTTTATGTTACTCCTGATGGAAAACATGGACTTGTAGTAAGCACACAAAATCAATCTACATCTGCCAATTGGTATGAAGCTAAAGATGTTGCAACTAATCCTGCTAATCACAATGCTGATGGAATGAAATTTACTAATTGGAGATTGCCTGCAAAATGGGAGATTAATCTATTAGTTGGTCAACAAGTTGCTATTGGTGGTTTTTCTAATTTCTATTGGACAGGCACAGAAGATGATGCCACTCGTGCTTGGGCTAAGTCCTTTTCGGCAGGAGTTGATGGAAATGCGGTTAAGACAACAAGTTTTAATGTTAGAGCTGTGAGATCATTCTAAAAAAACATTCTATCAGCTTAAAAAGGTTTCCTGTTCTATTCGTGAAACCTTTTTTAATTCTCCATCAATAACTTCTTAACAGATACTCGATGTGATTTACTTATAGGTAAAGACTTACCGTTTACTACTACTACCATTGTGTTAAATGCATCTACCTTTTCAAGGTTAATAACATATGAGCGATGAATACGAATAAATAAAGAGTTTTGTAATGATTTATTAAAACACTTCAAATTAGAAGATACAATATAGCTCTTATTGTCTGTATGAACTTTGCAATAACTACCATCAGCTTCAATATAATTAATGTCAGTAATTTTAACCTTAGAATACAACCCCGATATTTTTACAAAGAAGGCATCATGTATGTTTAACTCTGATGTATCTAAGATTCTTTCATTATGTTTTTCAAACGCAATTGCTAACGCTGCAAACAAATCATTTTTAGTATACGGTTTACTAATCAATGCGCTCGGAGTAGTTTTTAAAGCTTCTTTTATAGTAAGAGAATCTGTATTTGCTGTTAAATAAACAATCGGGATCTTGTGTAAATCATTTATTTCATAACTTAATTCAATACCATTTTTATTCCCTTTAATATTAATATCCATCAATATCACATGTGGTATATTTTTATTAATCGCGTCAAAACATTCCTCCCCCGAAATGGCAATCCCTGTTACTTCAAAACCATAATCTTTAAGGTCTAAAGCAATTTCTTCTGCCACCAAAACTTCATCTTCAACAATAAGTACTTTAACTTTCATAAGAACAGTATTTAAATAGTTTTGTAATCATTAATTGTGAGCATCACCTTTAATCCTTCGGTGTCATCAAAAGTAAGTTTACCCCCAGTTTGACGTGTCAAAGACTTTATTAATTTCATTCCAAAAGAAGTGTATTTTTTTAAATGCTCTTCTTTTGCATTTCCATTATCCCAAACAATTAACACCAAGAGACCATTCTCCTCTTTTAATGAGACTTTTAGTTTTGGATTTAAACTATTAGGATATGCGTATTTAAAGCTATTAATTAATAATTCATCTAAAATCAAACCCAAAGGAATTGCAATATCTACATTAACATTAAGTTTTGACATATCAATTTTAAGCTCCAATTTATTTCGATCTACACCAAAAGTAAGCATCAATTCTTCCACTAGTTTGTAAGTAAAATCATTCATATCAATACCTATAAAAGAATCGTTTTGATACAACATTTTATGAATAAGCATAATAGATTTTATTCTTTCTTTGCTTTCAAGAAGGGCACTCTTAGCTTTTAAATCACTAACATTATGTCGTTGTAAACTCAGCATACTTGAAATTATTTGTAAACTATTTTTTACCCGATGATGTACTTCTCCTAAAAGTAATTCGTTTTCTTGATTTTTTTCTTCTAATTCAAGTGTTCTCAATTTTATTTTTTTCTCAAGTTGATTAGTAAAGGTTGATTTCATTTTTTCATTTTCTTTCATTTGTTCGATATACAAATACTGTGCACTAATTTTATCTTGATAATATTGACGTGAAACTAAGCCTAAGCCAAGTGAAAAAGTAAGTAACTCTAATATAATAGCAATTTCTACGTAATAAAATTGAGGCGTAACACCAAAAATAATTAACTGATCTAAAAGACCTCCAACAGTCATTAACAAAGAAGCTATGATTACCACACGCCCCATTAAGCGTTTGTTTTTGAGAATATAAAAAACTACAAATCCCATCAAAATAAGTTCAAATACCATGGCAATAGAAATATAAGTATTGGAATAGATGAATTCAGCCCCTACACTATGACAAATAGCATTAAAGATTGTTTGAATAAACTTATATAGTAGCCCAATATTTAATAAAAAGTAGGCTCTTGGAACATATTTTTTATACTCCCCAAAATCATTAATAAAAATAAAATATGCAATAAACATAAGATTGTACCAAATATGTATATAATTACTTGAAAAAGACTTTACGTTAGGAAAAAGGTATTGAAAAACTCCATAATAATAAGAGAAATATAAAAAGGCAGTGAATATATATAAAGAATATTTTAAATATACCTTCCAACGTGTCATAACAAATAAGATAAAATTAAAAAGACAAAGAAAGCCAAGAAGACCTAAAAAAAAAGGTCTAAAATTAGAGCCTATATTTTCATATCTTAGGTATAATTTTTCAGACAAAAGAAACACTGAAATCATATTAACATCTTTTTTATTAAGCTCTTTCACAGTAAAAGAAACCGTCTGAGTTTCATTACTTTGAATTTTAATAACAAAATGATTAACCAAATCAAATTTAAGTTTTTTCTCCTTATCTAATGAACTTTCAATTTCTAAGTATTGAACGCACAAATATTTTTCTCCAAAGCTCACAACCCTTGTTAATGGATGATTTGTCGTATTTTTAATCTTAAAATACAAACGATGTTTACGGTTAACTAGCAATACTGTATCTGTAAATAAAACAGCCGAATTATTACAATAAACATACGGGATTAAATTTTCTTTAAATTCCTCTTCAGAATTTTTACTCAGTAAATAAGGGTCTTGCCCAAAAGAAATCAAAGTTCCCGTAATAAAAAACAGATAAAAAGTATATCTTAATGTCAAAAAAAGGGAACTTATGTTTTTCTCATTCATACAACAATGATAAAACATATTATTAAATCACTCCAACTCATTTACAAAAAAAAACACTCCTCACAAAAAAATCATCAAATAACGTTAGAATGTTAACCCAATCAAAAAGGGAGGATTTTAAATCCCCCCTTTTTTGATTGAAAGCATAAACTTTTTACTTTTTATCCTCTTTTGACTTTACCAATCCTACTTGCTCTCTCACAAGTAATTCTAGTTCATCCATCAATTCTGGATTGTCTAGCAAGATTTGTTTTACGCTGTCTCTCCCCTGTCCTAGTTTTTCTCCTTTGTATGAGAACCAAGATCCCGCCTTTTGCACAATTTCAAGTTCTACGGCGATATCTAAAACCTCTCCTGCTTTAGAAATCCCTTCTCCATACATAATATCAAATTCTACTACCTTAAACGGTGGAGCAACTTTATTTTTCACAACTCTTACTCTCGTTCTATTACCTAGAATTTTGTCAGCAGATTCTTTAATTTGCTGAGCACGGCGAATATCCAACCTTACAGAAGCATAAAACTTAAGTGCGTTACCACCCGTTGTGGTTTCAGGATTCCCGAACATTACACCAATTTTTTCCCTTAACTGATTAATGAATATACAGGTACAACCCGTTTTGTGAATAGCCCCTGTAAGTTTACGTAAGGCTTGAGACATTAATCTGGCTTGCAGACCCATACGACTATCCCCCATTTCACCTTCAATCTCTGCTTTAGGAGTAAGTGCCGCTACCGAGTCAATTACAACAATATCTATAGCGCCCGAACGAATCAAATGTTCTGTGATTTCTAAGGCTTGCTCACCATTATCTGGCTGAGCGATAAATAGGTTATCGGTATCAATTCCTAGTTTTTCTGCATAAGACCTATCAAAAGCGTGCTCTGCATCTATAAACGCTGCCAAGCCTCCTTTTTTCTGAACTTCTGCAATACAATGCATCGACAGTGTTGTTTTACCAGAAGATTCTGGACCATATATTTCAATAATTCTACCTTTAGGAATCCCTCCTATTCCTAAAGCAATATCTAAGCCTAAAGATCCTGTAGAAACAGCTGGAATATCTGCTATTCTCTCATCAGATAGCTTCATAATAGCCCCCTTACCATAAGTTTTTTCAATCTTATCTATTGTAAGTTGTAATGCTTTTAATTTTTCTAGTTGTACTTTGTCTACTTTTTCTTTTTCAGCCATGATATTTATCGTTTGTTTTACTACAATTATTAGCAAATATACATTTAAGTTTCAACTCAACAAATTATTTAGCTAATTTTTTTAGTAATTTTAAAATGGAAGTTCGTTTTTGTCTTCGAAATCTTGAGAGAATTGCTCATCTGATGGGAATGGTGCGTCTTCAAAATCTTGTGCTGGTGCTGTATTTGGTGCGGAAGACTGCTCTACCCTCCAAGCGTCAAGATTGGTAAAATAACTTGTCTGCCCATTTTTCTCCCATTTTTTACCTTTTATATTAAACGATACTTTTACATCATCGTTAAGGTTAAATCCTTCTATCAAGTCACATTTGTCTTGAATCAATTGGAATTTGATATGTTCAGAAAAAACTGAACCACTTACATTCTCTTCTTTTAAGATTACAAATTCTCTTTTTTTGAATCTATCAGAAACTTGTTGCATTTCAAACTTCTCTATTAATTTTCCTGTTATCTCGAAACTCATTTTTTTTATCCTTTTAATATTCAAAACAAAAGTAAAGAATAACTATTAGTTAAAATGTTTTTTGCGTTTAATTTTCCACGCATGGTGATAAGTACGAGAAAGTGACTGAATTTTTAAACAGGTTATAAAATAATACACCTTTATAGAATAGAATTATAGTATAAATGTGTTATTTTGCTGAGAATATGAAATCACACATTATGAACATCATAGCTAAAACAAAAACATTTTTAAGTAAATTAATATCGGCTTATCAATCATTGGGCGATAAAAAGAAGTCAATACTTTACCTTGTGTTGATGGGAGTGATTGTTTTTTGGACTTATTCGAAGATAAACCCATCCAAGTATAAAGAATATGAAAATTTAGCTGACCATGCTTTTTCACTTGATGTTTTTAATATCAACGAGTCTAATAAATGGTCACAGTTTAAATATAAAAAAAACGGAGAATTTTTCGTCCATCCAGGGGAACAGTTACCTTCTAAAGGTTTATTGAGAATTAAAGAAAGAGGTCAGTTTAAATTAGAGATGTCTATCGCAGAAGGATCAGAAGTTGGGGATGTTATCATTGTAGTTAAAAAAAACGGTATCAATCTAGGTGTATACCTAGTTTCTGTTGACAACTCTGAAAGTGTGCAACTAGACGTGAGAGGTGGAGATGAATTTGAGATATCTGTTGATAAACATGGTGACACTAATAGTGATTGGGTGAATCTAAAAGTATCTAAAAAAGTATCTTTCTCTTATTTAACCCAAATGATAATACCTGTTGTATGGATTGCACTATTCATCTTTTTATTTTTTCAAAAACAGGTATTGTCAGGTATTGTGGCGTATGGATTGTTTTTATTGATGCTATATGCCGAAAAATCTAACTTATACCAATTAGACTTAAACGAATCATTTGTATATTCATTTATTGCTATTGGAGCATGTTTTACATTTATATTAATACAAGAATTATCAACTCGATTTAATCTCCAGAAATATTTCATCGCACCTATTTTGAATTCGTTGCTTACGTATACAATCATGATGATACCGATAGCTATCATCATCTATCAGCAAAGCCATGGCATCTCAGTGGGTAAAGAATCATGCTATGCTGTTTTTCAAACTAATTTCAGTGAGTCCATGGAGTACATTAAGGATTATATAGGGTTTTTCACCCTATTACTACCTTTAATTCTAGCAGGAGGTATCGCTTATGTTTTTTATAGGCAATCAATCTTAAAATTAGAAAAAATTAATATGTGGTTTTTAGTTTTTAACGTCCTAGCTTTTGGGGGGCTATCATTAAGCACTTACAAAAATTTACCACTACCTAAATTAATTACCACAGCTTCAGAGGTGTACAGCCGAGAATTAGAATTATTTAAACAAGTACAAGAGGAGCGAAAAACTGGAAAAATAAAATTTGAAGCTAGCAAAGAAAGTAAAGGAGAAACCTATGTTGTTGTAATTGGTGAATCACTTAACAAAAGACATATGGGCTTATATGGCTATTCTAGGAATACGACACCTAATTTATCTGCTTTAGAGCAAGCGAATGATTTATTGGTATTTGATAATTGTTATTCTAATCATACTCATACAGTGCAATCATTATCTTTAGCCCTTACCGAAGCCAATCAATTAAATGGTAAGAAATATTTTGAATCATTATCAATTATCGACATTTTGAATAAAGCTGATATCGAAACCTATTGGATAACTAATCAAGTTCTTAAAGGTGATTGGGATAATCTTATTTCTGTAATTGCTAATGAGGCTGATTATCTAAAAGGATTTAACAATTCTATAGGTACTACAACAAATACTCAAAATTATGATGAGGTGGTAGTAAAAAAACTTAATAAGATTCTAGCTAAAAGAACAAATAAAAACCGAGTCGTGTTTATTCACTTAATGGGAAATCATAGCTATTATGAGAATCGCTATCCTAAAGAAAAATTCACAAAATTTACGGAGAAACTAGCTCAAGGTCAGTTTGGTAAACAAATAGTAAACTCTAAAGAAATTCATATAAAAAAGGTAAATACTTATGACAATAGTGTTTTGTATAATGATTTTGTTATTCACTCGATTATAGAAGAACTAAAGCAAACAAAAGGAGTTACTGGCTTACTTTACGTACCTGACCATGCGGACGATGTAATTGGTGGTGGTGGACATAATTCTGGTCTGTTTACTTTTGAGATGACTCAAATCCCTATGATATTATGGTGTTCAGAACAGTATAAAACTAAACACAAAGATCAGTACATCAATATTCGAAAAAATCAAAATAAGTTATTTTGTAATGATATGATCTACAACACCCTTATTGGCTTAATTGATGTAAAGACAGATCGACATGAGTCTCAGTATGACCTAAGCTCTGCTGACTACGTATCAATTGAACAATATGCTTTAGCAGCACATGGATGGAAGAAGTATACAAAAGACCCACTCAATTATCAGTGGATACAAAAAAACAACATTCAGTACCTCTTCAAAAATAAATTAGACAGCAGAATTTTTCCTCACAGAGTAAATTCTACAGGAAAATTACTTGAGGTGTGGAGCGATGGGTTTAGATCATTTGCAATACATGTTATACTAACCAAAGATGAGGAAAATAAATACCGCTTTCAAGTTGGACATGGTAAAGGGGAAATGGGGTATGATTTGGAAACATTTTTATCTACAATTGATTATATTCAAATACAACGAGTTTGGCTAGATTTCAAAAATTTAAACAAACAAAATATGCAACAGGCTTTAACGGAGCTTAACAGACTAGACAAGAAATATAATCTCAAACCTAAATTTATAGTAGAATCAGGTACTACGAATGAAAACTTCGCAATACTTCATCAGTCTGGCTGGCATACGTCTTACTATTTACCCACAGTTAAAATTGTTGATTTACTCAAAAGAAAGAACAAAAGTGCTATGAATCAATTAGCAAAAATCATTTCTCAGCAAGTCAAACGACAACAACTTGACGCTGTATCATTTGACCATCAACTATACCCTTTTGTTAAAAACTATTTAGAGAAAAAATTAGCTGAAGACATTGTATACCATACTTGGTACACTCCTGATTTATTTTCAAACAAGTTCATCCAAGACTTAGAAAAAAACCAGCTATATAAAGACCCTAGAGTAAAAACTATGCTGTGTCCTTATAAGTCACCGTTTAACTTGTAGCATGGGATACCTAATAATTTTGAGATAAATTTCATCAGACCACTTTGTTAATTCGATTTTTGTAATTTCATTTCTAGTGGTGTTAAATACATCAAACTAAAATGTAATCCTTCAGTGTTATACCAGTTATTAACCCGACGGGTTTACACCGTTACTTTATTAGGTTGCATATTTTATATCTTCGTGTTTAATACCAGTTTAACTATAATATGAGTCTAATTTAGATTGAATTGTTTTTTGC
>CAZEGV010000075.1:995-11148 GCA_964511645.1 uncultured Cytophagales bacterium | reverse complement strand
GAATAGCCCCGCGAATAAAATGAGAGGGAAGCCCCTGATTATTTTATAAATCGTACATTTAGTATGTGAAATTTAACGATAATAAAAAAGATCTTATATCGCCTTGTACGCTTCCTCTTCCTGAGCCATCAAAACTAGGGTAATAATACTTTATATTGAAGATGTTTCTAGATAGTAACTCAAGGGTAAATTGTGGATTAACTAAGTACCTGATATTAACATCTGTGCTTTGAACCCCATTTGATTTTCCATTGGGGGTCCTGAATCCTACTATATAATGGTGAGATAAACCGAGAGTTAATGGGATTTTCTTATTAAAATTTAAGTAAAACACTCCGTTGATCTTATGTATAGGTACGTCTAAATTGTTAACATTGTCGGAAGTAGTTGGTACAGCAAATGACCAGTTGGCTTTAAATTTAACTCGCTTAGTGCGTGGTGACCACGAGAGTTCCACCTCGCTTCCATAAGCAGTAATCGCTGCGGAGCTGTTACTATACACACTCCCTATATCTCCTACTGGCGCTTTAATTATGTTATTGACTGTTTTATTGCAAAAATAAGTTACTGTACCATTAAACCTAGAGGAATTATACCCTATGGAAAATTCGGCAGATTGAATAGTTTCCGGTTGAAGATTAGTACTTATACTGTCCTCATAACTGGGATGTTTAGTGAGTGCTTCTAAATTCACCCATCTTATTTTTAACAACGGAGCTCGTAAGGCACTTCCGTACAGGGCTTTGAATACTAAATTATCTGTAATTTTTTGGACTACCGCTATTCGAGGAGAAAACCTGTCAAAGTAGTTTATTTGTTTTTTATCATCTACTCCCAAAATACTTACACCATCATACCTTCCTCCTAAAGTAACCGTAGTACCTTTAAGAAGACCTTTTATTTTTTTTTGTAACTGTATGTATGATGAATAAATGTGATAACTATCTGATTTTTCGTTGTACAAAAGGGTATCTCTACGCACAAAAGGATCTTTATTTATCATAACAAAATTAGCGTAAGAAAATGGTGCCCCTGCTTGATATCTTGAAACGTAATTTAAACCAAACCGAATATTAAGGCTATTTTTTAATTTTTCAAAATCAGGTGTATAACTGACCTCTCCCAATGCTTCAAAGTCATATATTTTTATTTGGTATAAGCTCATAATGGATGAATCTGGTGCGACAGCTCCCACTCCTGTTGTGCCTTTCTCGGTGGATACATTTCCTAAAACATATGAGTTGATTGAAAACTCTTCTGAGATTTTTCGATTGTACTTTACAAATGGGGATAACTGACTCCAGCTTAGCTCTAAGGTCTCTCTGGTGGGGTTCTGAAAGGAATTCCAATAATCTCCCAGCCCCCCAACTTTACTATTGCTAATAAATCCTAGTTTAACCCCTCTTAACTCTCCTTTGTCAAAATGATGGCTAAACCTTAAGAATAAGCTATTTGAATTATCTCTATTTAAACTATTTTGGTTTACAGAGTCTCTACCTAAGAAACTTAAACTTGCTTCTTTGGCAGCGTACCCAAAATTCATAGTCGAAACACCTAACTCATGGGGTACAATTATATTCCCCATTACTCTTCTTCTGAAATTAGGCATCCCTACTGACATTTTAGACTCAACTGTTATGTTTTTGATATCACCTACATCTTTTGGCACTACGTTAATCACCCCATAAAAAGCTCCAACCCCGTAAAGTGCAGATCCTGGACCTCTTAAAAATTCAACTTGCTTAGAGAAATACAAAAGGAGGTCTTCTTCCGTGTTTACTTTTCCTGCACGGGCATGGTAGATGGGAATGCCATCAATTAACAAAAGGTGCTTATTATTGTCAAACCCAGCTGCTTTTTGTCCCCTAGTTTCTAAAGTGATTTCACCGATTGATCTGTACGAACTATACCCTGGAGTTATGTCTGCCAAATCTCGAATTGTGTAATACCCCATATAGTCTAGCTCTTTTGAACTGTATGCCGTAATCACACCCGGTGCTTCTAATATATTCTCTGGGTTTTTGGATGCTACGGTAATATCAAAATTTGTTAGCTCTGATAATGACACATCAAATACAGGCTTAACACTACCGCTATCGACTTGACAAAGTGTGATTTGATTCAAAATCAACAAAGGAATTGTCAGAAAAATTATTTTCAAACGTTTTATCATAAGGTATTATTTTAGCTCACGTATTGATGATAGTTGATAGGGTTTTCCATTTTAAAGGGTAAAACGATTTCAACCCTTGTTCCTGTTGCTACTCCTTTGTCATTAACCAAATCAATAATTTTCATATTGACATCCATTTTTTCTGTCGAGTTAATGTTTTCTAAATGTTTTTCGACTAGGTGAATTGCTTTTGATTCATGAGTTGGTTGTACCCTACTAAATCTCTTCGATTTCAACCTACCTACTCCATTATCTTCGATGGAGCACAGTAACAAACTACCTTGTTCCTTCACTTCAATCTTGATTAAACCTAAAGATTTCTTTCCTCTAAATCCATGTAGAATAGCATTTTCGACATGTGGCTGAAGCAACATTGGTGGCAGATACGTATTCTCTGGTTCAAGTTCATCATCTATTATAATTTGATAATCAAAACAATCATCAAACCTCATTTTCTCAAGGTCTAAATACAAACTTAAAGTTTCGATTTCTTTCCATAAAGGAATAAATGAGTTGTCCGAATTATCTAAAATATGACGCATCAAAAGAGAGAATTTAGACAGATAAGACCCTGCTAGTTTAGACTCGTTTGTAAGGATAAAGCTTTTAATTGAGTTTAAAGAATTAAACAGAAAATGAGGATTCATTTGACTTCTAAATAATTTATTCTCGGTGTCTTTCCGATGTCCCTCCATTGCTTCTTTTTGAATTTTTTGATTGTATCTAAATTTAAAATAAACCAAAATAGCCAGTAGTACAAAAATTACAAACCCTAATATAAAAAGATGCTGTAAATACTGCTGACTTTGAATTTTCTGGTCTTTATATCTTAACTCTAATTCATTTAAATTGACATCTTTTTCTAAAGACGATATTTTTCTTAATTCTTCTTCTTCATGTGATTTTTGTTTTTCGATTAATAATTGTTGGATTTTTTTATCCGCTGTCAATTTTTCTATATCTCTGGCTTTTTGTTCTAAGTTTAACTTTTTATTGGACAGTAATAATTTTTGTTGATTAATCGCTCTATTTTTTATCATAAGACCTAGCTTGTTTTTCTGAGCTAGGGTAGCCAATTTTAAATTTTTGTATTCTAAGTTTTGCAAATAACTGTTTTTGATAAGGGTGGTATACTGTGTTTCAAAAGCGTCTATTTCTTTTCTCCATTTTTTTTCTTGCTGTTTTTTTATCGTTTCTTTATTATTTAACCATTGGTCAATCCTTTCCATTTCATCTTTATGAAAGTTCATTTTTTTCATCGCTCCTTTTTGCTCATAAATTGTTTTAAGAAGTTCATTGGCTCTAAATGTAGTGAGTGAATTGGGGTGTTTTGTTGACAAAATCAATACTGAATCGGCATAACGGGTGGCGATCCTGAGTTTATCCTCTACTAAATATAATTTTGAAATATAATTATACGTTGCTAACAAGTTCCCTCTTGGTTGGTTACTTTTCAAAATCTCTAACGATTGCAAAAAAAGAGACAATGCTTCTTCGTAATCTCCCTGCTTATTTTTTAGAAACCCTATTCGCTGTAAAATATCACCTCTTTCTTTTTCATCTCCTATTTGTTTTGCCAAGGTTAAGGCTGACTCAAACGATGAAATAGCTTTGTCGTAATGTTTTTTTTGTTGATACAAGTGTCCTAAGTAATTATGTAATAGTATCTTCTGAGAAGGGATGTCTATATTTTTATAAAACCCTAATATCCAATTCATCGCATCATCGTATTTCTTAAGAGACATCAGGTTGTTTGCCACACCTATCTTCGCCTCATTAACCATTGATTGAGACCCACTATTATCTATCACCAACCGATAATAAGTACAGGAAGAGTCGAGTCTATTTTCACCGACAAATGACTTTGCTATTTTATTTCTAATTCTGTTTTCTTCGCTTTTACGGCAAGTGGACAAAGCTCGCTGATAATATGAAATCCCTTTAGAAAAATAACCCCATCCACAAATTAAATCCCCTGTCTCTTCAGCAACAGTACTTTTAGTATTTGAGGTAGAACTCGTAGAGTACCTTGCTAATAAATAGTATTCGAAACTGAAAAATGGTTGTTTTAAATTCTTGTAATCACGAGCCATTATCAAGTATGCCTTCAAGGTATTTGGGTCGTCACGACTAAGCCCATGTACTGCAGTGTAATCTTCGACCAAAGCAATGCTTTTGCTAAATTCACCTTTCTCTAAGGCATACTGTGCTTCGCTCAAACCACTTGATTGAGCCATTAAAAAACCTACTAATGTGATTAAGAACATTACAAAGACTCCCTTCATATTAATTCACAATTGCTAACAGCAAACCTTCTTTTCTTCTTCTTGCTACTTCAATTTCTGAACCGTCTTCGGTAACAACAGCTCCACCACCTTCTCCTTGAACATATCTCACTATTTTATCTAAGTTTACTAAATGAGATTTGTGCACTCTAAAAAAAACAGAACCCGACAATATCTGATCATATTCTTTTAGTGTTTTAGATGAGGTTATTTTTTGTTCTTGGGTATAAATTGACGTGTAATTTCCATCTGCTTCTAAACGAACAATATCTTCTATATGCAATATCTCAACACTATTAATTGTAGGTATAGCCAATTTTTTAAGCCCTTTTCTGTTGCTCAACAAAGTTTCCAGACGCAATGATAAGGTATTAGAGTTTTTTGTTTTTAAAATTTTATCAACTCCTTTTTTTAACAAATCTCCATCTATTGGTTTTAGTAAAAAATCAACAGCACTATATTGAAATGCTTTAAGTGCATACTCTTCGTGTGCGGTGATAAATATTACTTCAAAATCTTTGACAGTAGATTGCTCTAAGAGGTCAAAGCCTGATCCATCCGCCATTATAATATCTAAAAAAACTAAATCAACCTCAAGTCTTGAAAGTAACGCTAAACCTTCTGCCACACCGCTCGCCTCTCCAACTATCTCAACAGAGTTACAATAAAGATCAATAGACGACTTTATCATTTGACGTCCTTTGTTTTCATCATCAACGATAATCGCTTTTAATATTTGATTCTTTTCAGTTTCCATAATTAATGAGTCCAAAAGGTTTACGACAAGTGCAAGTTACACAAAATGGGACTCAAGAATTTTAATTCAAAAAAAACCACTCCTATAATTAAACAAAATAACATTAAAAACTATCACATTAAAAAAAAATAGAACCGATAATCACAAAAAAACAACCGATTAATAACTAAATCCTACCGTAAAATAATTGTACCCATAAAATCTACTTCAGTAGTTTATACATCACATAAAAAAACCCTCAAATCAATGTGAAATGAGGGCTTAGTGTTTCAAACTGCTATTATTACATATTCAACTATTCTTTTATGAATCTAATCATTTCAGTGTTATTTACTCTTAACACATAAATACCAGCTTCCCATCCAGAAACTTCAACCTCTTTTTCTCCTTCTACTACGGTCTCTAGGATTTTATCACCAAACATATTGTAAATAACAACTGTACCATTTGCCGAAATCGTTACGTTATCGACTACTAGGTTTGGACTTACCGTTGCCACTGAGTTAGAAACTCCAGCAGACTGAGTACTAGAAGATCCACATTCTCCTAAATTTGACCATACTCCAAACTCTCCAGAATTAGTCAAGGGATCATTATTTAATGTCCACCATTTAGCTTCATACAAAACATCACCAACAACTACTCTGTCTCCAGTATTATATACCGTTGCAGCATCCCAAGAAGGATTTGTTGTGCAGTCACTATCTGTGATAGATAATGCTATAGCTACAGAATGTGCTACTCTACCATCATTATCGTAAGCGATAGCATATACCAATTGGTCTCTGACTAAGTCCGCTGTCCAAGTCACATCAAATGGTGCTGTGCTAGTTGTTATCATTACTGGAAAAGTTCCTCCTTGTGGGAAATACCACTCTACAGAGTCGATAGTACCATCTAAATCAACCGCATCAATAGTAAAGTGTATCATATCACCGATAACAAATGCACTATTATTTACTGGTGATGTGATTACCGCAGTAGGATTAGATTCTACCACTGACAATGAAATTGATTCACTTGTTATTGTATCTCCTTCGGCAGTCACTGCTACTACTGTTGCGACAAAAACTCCTGTTTGAGTAAACCCCCAATCTAATGTAAAGGGAGAAGACGTCACCGTTTGCTCAACCGTGTACGGTCCTTCAACCTTATACGTCACCGAATTAACAATCCCTATTGAATCAGACAACTCAACACTGAAACTATATGTGTTATTAACACCTAATACATTATTGCTCTTTGGGGAGATTAGAACAATGTCTTGAGGTACTAGCTGAACAAACCTAGTTTGGACTTGATCTGAACTAGCAACGATCCCATTGGAATAAACACTAGCGATAATCTCAGTATATACAATATCAAGTGCTGGTTCTATTGTCAATGTAAATGGTGACTCTGTTTCTGTATAAGACGTAACAGACGCACAGCCACCAACATTACACAATATATTAACTACAGTATATGTAACTGAATCAACCCTAGCCTCTTCATAGTTTACGTCTACTGTAATATCAACAGTAGAATCACCTACGGGCACTTCATATTCTTCTCCGTTAATAGGAGATGTAATAGAAATTGTTGGTTCTGCTACAAAATTAGTAGTAACAACACTTTCCTCAGAAGCAATTCCATTATGAAATGCTATTGCATGAATCTCTGTATAGATAGTCCCAAATGTAGGCATTAAAGCTAAAGTGAATGGAGCTTCTGTTTCTGTGTAACAATTTACAGATGCACAGCCACCAACATTACATAATAAATCAACCACAACATAACGTACTGAATCAATTGTAGTTTCATAATTATTTACATCTACTATAATGCCTACCGTAGGTGAAGTCACTAAGAATGTCCCTCCACCCAACGGTTGTTTGATTTCAACAGTAGGCGTATTACTTGGCACTACACATTCGTCTACTTCTTCCCATGGACCAAACTCAATACCTGGAGTGTTATTTTGAGTCCACCATTTAGCTTTCCACTGGTGATTGTCAAAAGAAACTATGTCATCTTGGTTATAAGTTGAAGTAGCACTCCAAGTTGGTGCAAGACAAAAGTTAGGAATTGAAGGAGGTGGAGCAGTGAATTTAAATGATATAGTACTTCCTATTTCAGAAATTTCAGAAATACCAAAACCATTTGTAAACCCACCAGTAGTACCATCGCTCAAAAGCAAAGCTGGATTTGTAAAATCATCAAACTCAGTTCTACCATAAGTACTAGAAAACGGTACATTATTAAAATCTCCATCAGCAGCATGAGTGCCCCCAGGTCTATAAAAATAAATCTCATCTCTAGACACATTGCCATAGCTACCATTACTAGTAGTATTAACCTTATAAATCACTAAACCTTCTCCTGGCAAGCTCACGTCATACAACCCTTCTTTCTTCCTATACTCAACCATTAGAAATTCTGTGGTAGAATTTGGAAGAGGGATTTTATACGCTGCAAAAGGATTCGTAGAAATCGGCTCTAAAGTATATACCCCATCAGCACTAATCGTAGAAATTTCAGGACCCCAATCACCAAATTTTTTCTTATAATAAACAGATGTATGTTGTGGTATTTTCCAATCTTGAAACCCCATCAAATCCCATTTATAAACACTATTAATTGTCCCCGAACCTCTTTTATATAAATCTGGAGCTCCAAAAGAATGAAATAATTCATGAGAGACAATACCTACTCCAACACCATTTTTAGTTAGGAAATTATATGTATCAACTTTCACCCCATTTATATTTACTATTTCGTCATAAGGAAAGCTAGTTTTATGAGGCCAAAGTAATTCTGACCAACCTTGAGACTGAGCATTTACGACAAAGACTACATTGTCAATTTTACCATCATTATTAGCATCAAGATCGATTGAAGCAGGAACTTGGCTAGCAATAAATTCACTGGCATTTTTAAGTAATAATATTTCTCTTCTTCTTCTTTCTTGAAAGTCATCACCATAACCATCTTCTGAGTTTTTTTCGTAATAACTCTTCGGGTGACTATCTACGTAAGATAAAGGATATGTACCTGATGTTTGCGGATAAAAATAAGTAGATACATTCATCGCTCCACCAGACATCTCTAAAAAGAAGTTTTTTACGGAATTAATAGTATCTCCATTAAATCTATTGTTATACGTCTCCATAGAAGTTGTAAAACCATCTCCGTCAGAAAACTCAATAAAAACAACTAATTGATTCAAGTAGCTCCCTGGAAATATAACAGAAGATGTAGCCATTGTTCTTTTCAAATCATTTGTTTGATTGAACTTTCTTAACCCTTCAGTTTGTTTTTCAATTAACTTACTGCTTAATTGTGTGCCTACAGTTAAATCTGTCGTTTGAGGATTAACTTGCCCAACAACAAAACTAGAAGGAACTATATTTCCTTTTTTATCATTAACAGCGTATACATAATACCCTGTTGCTTGGTCTTTTATAATGGTATAATTATCAGCGTCATGCATCCAATTATAGTATTCATCACCAGAGGCGAATAAATTTAATTCAACGCCATCGGGCTGTGTGACCGAGACAGGCAGCTTTTCTATATAAGTGGCGTAAACGCTCCCTATACTTGCTAACAAAGCAAATAGAACAAGTACTAGACTTTTTTTCATGATTCCTTAAATTTAAGTTTAACTAATTAACAGAAGGCAATTAACGAAGAAATACACTCGTTTATCGAGAGAACGAGTGTTCGGTCAAATCTTAATGATTAACGGTAGGAACAACTTATTTATAGGATTTAAGAAAAACCTGTGAATACGTTTTAGTCGAAAAAATACAACTATTAAAATCTTAAAATATCAAGCATTGTGTTTTGCTTGGTCACCAACACTACCTGAATACCTATTGTTTGTGCGGATAATACATTGTCTTTATTGTCATCCAAAAACAAGACATCTGAAGGTTCGCAATTAATTTCTTTTAGTAAATGGTGATAAATTTCAATACTTGGTTTCCGTAAGCCCATTTCGTATGAATAAAATGGTTTGTCACAAATCTGATTCAGGTTTTTAATGCCTGTGCTGTCATATAGTATTTTGTTTACTCCTATAATGTGTAAGTTACTGGTATTACTGAGTATGTAAACGGGATATTGTTTTCGTAATTCTTTTATTTGCTCGATTCTTTCTACTGGGATATCCATCAATATGGCATTCCATGCGTCAAGGACTTGGGTTAGGGACGATGATGGTGCAAACTGCTCTTGCATATAAATCAAGAACTCTTCGTCTTTTATTGACCCTTTTTCGTATCGATCAAATACTTGTAATTCTTCAAATTTACCAAGTGTTGCTTCGAGAGAAAGACCTGATAGTTTGGCAAAGGCATTGTAAGTATTGTTAAAATCAATATTGATAATTACATCTCCGAGGTCAAAAACGATTACTTTGAAGGGTTTTAAGTTCATTGCGTGATTTTTGAGTTGAGTTCAACAATTAATGATAACTCTAACCCAACAACTAATATACGATTACGCTCAGAGATTAACAAGGTAAATTCACTCATCTTTGAAATGAAGCGATTATTGTTTAACCAAAAAGTTGCATTTGTAATTTACAATTCAGCACCTTGTAAGGATTAACAGTTAAATATTATCGATTAAATCACATATATTTGCTTTAAACAAAACAAAGATGAAAAAATTACTAACGACCTTACTAACACTGTTTGCATTAGCATCAATGGCTCAAAATGTAAATATACCAGACCCCTACTTTAAATCCTACTTATTAGGACAACCAACAATCAACACAAATCTCGATTCCGTAATACAAGTAAGTGAAGCAACTAATTTTACTGGACGTATTGATTGTTCCAACAGGCCTATTTCAGATTTAACAGGTATAGAGGCTTTTACTGGATTAACTGGGCTAGATTGTTTTAATCAATTAACTAGTTTGGATGTATCAAATAATATTGCTTT
>CAZEGV010000075.1:0-895 GCA_964511645.1 uncultured Cytophagales bacterium | reverse complement strand
GACTGAACTATATTGTGGTGGTAATCAATTAACTAGTTTGGATATATCAAATAATATTGCTTTGACTGAACTATATTGTGGTGGTAATCAATTAACTAGTTTGGATATATCAAATAATCTTACCTTGACTTCTTTAGTATGCGATAACAATCAATTAACTAGTTTGGATGTATCAAATAATATTGCTTTAACTGAACTATATTGTGGTGGTAATCAATTAACTAGTTTGGATATATCAAATAATCTTACCTTGACTTCTTTAGTATGCGATAACAATCAATTAACTAGTTTGGATATATCAGACAATATTGCTTTGACTAAACTATATTGTCATGACAATCAATTAACTAGTTTGAATATTGCTAACGGTCAAAACAGTCTTTATATTCCACATGGTATTCATGCTGCCCCAACTATATTTCTTTTTTATGCTGGGGACAACCCTAAGCTTACCTGCATACAAGTAGACCCAAGTAGTCGGGTGGGAGGGGGAGGCAGTTCAGTAACTTATAGTACAAGTTGTGAACCAATTGGCATTAAAGACCCACTCAATAAAGAACAGTTCGGCTTATACCCCAACCCTGTTTCTGAGACATTATACTTTAATAAAAAGTTATCCAATGTCTTTATTTACTCAGCACAAGGCAAACTTATGGGAGAGTATATGAAATTAGAATCTTTGGATGTTTCTAATTACCCTGCTGGTATATATCTTATCAAATCTTATGAGATGAATAGTCAGTTTGTAATACAGTTTTAACTATAAGACAAGTCCATTTGCCTTGTTTGTTTTGCAATTATTGTCCTCATCCAAGAAATCTCAATTAATTGACATAATGCGTTTAATACCATATTGACTATAATCTACGTCAATTATCTTGTTTGTTTTTCACAT
>CAZEGV010000074.1:0-11294 GCA_964511645.1 uncultured Cytophagales bacterium | reverse complement strand
TCCCATAAACAAAAATACTAATAATTAGACTTATATTATAATTTAATTGGTATTAGAAGATGGTTGTATTCTTTAGAAAGCTTTAAAAGAGTTTCAATATGATTAAGGTTATGGTAGAATCTGTTTTTGGAGTTGTATAGTTTAATTCAGCCTATTCCATAAGCTCATTATATACAAACCTATAATTGAGTTGATCGATTAATTTTTGGCTACTAATTATTTTATAAGAGCTAATCTCTTCTTGATCTATAATATAAAGAGTCTTTCCTTCTTTTTGATAGAGTCGACTATAAAAAAAAAACTTACTAAGGTGTGTGTCAGCACAAGCATTAAAAGTCTCACCCCATACTTCCTGTTTGATGATTTCTTCAATTATTTGAATACAGTCTTGTTGGTGAATAAGGTTAATACGCCCATTAGGATCTTTTAGCGGACGGTCTTCTCTAAAAAAAGAGGTAGGGTTTCGTTCAGACCCAAATAAGCCCCCAAACCTTAAGACGCTTGTATGGAAACTTTTTTGTTTGGTTAATGATTGCTCAAACTGATAAGTTAAGGAATTGTTGTTTATGGGAGATTCCTCTGTTACTACTTTATTTTGAGCAAGATAAACGGAGGTTGAACTTATGAAAATTATTTTTTTGACATTACAGTCAGCAAGAAAATTAGAAAATTGTTTAATCGCTAAATTGTCTTTACAAGTAATTGCAATGATAAGGTAATCGCTCTCAAAAAAAGAAGAGCCTTGAGGAGATTTGATGTCAATGAGAAATGACTCTATTCCAATAGCTTCAAGCTGTTTTAGTTTTTGATTACTTCGAGTCGAACCTCTTACAATAAATCTCTTAGATAAAAAATGAATAGCTAGCGCTGTTCCTAGCCAACCACAACCGAGTATACTAATGATTTTCAATATTGTTATTCGTCAAAATCCATTTCAGTGTCATCAATCACACCTTCTTTTTCTTCTTTTGGATTACCATCCTTGTCTAATTTCTTTTTTTCTTTTTTATTACAGTCTAATTCTTTATTAATTTCTGATGGAATTTTGAAAGGTCCTTTCTTATAAGGAAGAGTACTGTCAGCATATATTTTTTGCATATACAACCCATAAATAGGTAAAGCCATTTTTGACCCCTGTCCCAGTGCCATTGTTCGAAAGTGTACGCTACGGTGATCTGCACCTACCCAAGTTCCCGAAACTAAATCTTTAGTAACTGCCATAAACCATCCATCTGAATAGTTTTGAGTAGTTCCTGTTTTTGTTCCTATTTGATTGCCATCAGTTAATAGACCATATCTAAACAAACCTCTACCAGTACCTCCTGACTCTTCGATTCCTCCTCTTAGCATATAAAGCATCGTATAAGATAGGTCTTCAGCTAATACTTTCTTGGTTTCAGGTACAAACTGTATAATTATATTTCCGTACTTATCCTCTATCCTATCTATAAAGTGTGGTTGGGTGTAAACTCCTTTATTTACAAAGGTGCCATAAGCTCCTACCATTTCATAAACAGAGACATCAAATACACCTAAGCACATTGCCGGTACAGCTTCTAGCGGACCTTCTATTCCCATTGATTCTGCGTATTGTTTTACTTTTTCAGGTGTTTGATCCCCCATAAGTTTCATCATATAAGCCGTTATTGAGTTGATGGATCTAGACATCGCTTGTCGAATTGTAAATGTTTTTCCAGAATATTTTCCTTCTGCATTTTGAGGAGTCCAAACTTCTCCATCGTGCATTAAAAAAGAAACTGGTGCATCGACTACTTCGTAGCAAGGACTGTACACATTCCCTGTTTCTCCGAGTATGCTTGCGTACACTAAAGGTTTAAAAGTAGATCCTGGCTGTCTTTTCCCTTGTTTTACATGGTCATATTTAAAATATTTATGATTAATTCCGCCTACCCAAGCTTTAATGTTTCCTGTATACGGATCCATAGACATAAACCCTGTTTGTAAAAAATGTTTATAGTACCGAAGTGAATCGTAAGCAGAAAACAATGTGTCTATTTCGCCAGTATGGCTAAATACTCTCATTTTCTTTTTTACATTAAGAGCTAACTCAATTGCCTCTTTATCATCTCCATGTTTCTTTTTGAGGTATCGATAAGTATCAGAATTTCGAATTGCCCAGTGCAAAAAATCTTTATGTCCGACTAAAGATTTCCAATCTTCCTTACCCCAAGGATCTCTTCCTTTCCAATGGTTAAAGAATTTAGCTTGTAATACTGTCATGTGTTCATCTACGGCTTCTTCTGCATGTTTTTGCATACGAGAGTCCACGGTGGTATATATTTTCAAACCATCTTCATACAAATCATAATTATTTTCTTTACACCATCCATTTAAGTATTTCCCCATTACGGTACGAAAATAAGGTGCTAAGCCTTGATTATGATTGGCTACGAGGTAGTTAAGTGCTATTTTTTCTTTTAGAAGGCTATCACATTGTTGTGCTGTAATTTTCCCATATTTTTTCATTTGACGAAGTACATCGTTTCTTCTCCTTAAAGAATTGTCAGGATTTAATACAGGACTATACTGGGTAGGAGCTTTTAGTAACCCCGTAAGCATCGCCGCCTCTTCAGGTTGTAAGTTTAGTTGGTTTTTACTGAAGAAAGTTTTAGCAGCTACTTTTAAGCCGAAGGAATTACTACCAAACTCAACAGTGTTGAGATACATTGCTATTATTTCATTTTTAGAGTACATACGCTCTAAATGATAAGACAATATCCATTCTTTAGTTTTAGCAATTACACGCCCTATCTTTCTGTTTTTCTTAGCTAAACTTCCTTTGTATGAGTTTGTTCTAAAAAGATTTTTAGCTAATTGTTGAGTAATTGTACTTGACCCTCTTTTTTTACCCTTAATTGTATACCAAAATATAGCGATAGTCCCCCTTAAGTCTATTCCTGCATGCTCTTGATAACGGATGTCTTCCGTAGAAAGAAGGGCATCTATCATTACGGGTGAGATTTCTTCATAGCTGAGTGGTGTACGGTTATTGCGGTAATATTTCCCTAATAATATTCCGTCAGTAGAATAGAGTTCTGAGGCAATTTCTGTTTTAGGATTTTGTAAATCTTCGATACTTGGCATGCTACCAAACCATCCAGACCAGTCTTCTGTAACAGCTTTTACGTAGATGTTGAAGAATAACACAATTGCTAAAAGACTTAGCCACATCTTTGCGATTATAATAATCGGTAGATTGGATAAAACCTTTTTAAGAAATGTTTTTTTAGTTTTGGCTGGTGTAGAACTCACGATATTTTTTTGTTTTTTTAGTATTCAAGAGGATTTGATAATTACGGTTATCAATTAAATAATATTCGTATTCCTTTCCTTTTAATAATTCTCTAAACGCTAAGAAATGCTTAAATTTAGTTACGTATTTATGTGCAAAGCTAAGTTTGTTAAGTGTTTTGACGACTACAATATATGAAGAATCATTTAAACTTACCTTTCTGACCTCAAAGTTAAGGCTGTCATAATATGTGTTATTAAATTCGAACAATACATTAAGCCCTTTTTGATAACTAATTTCATGTTTGTTAAGCATAAGAATGAAAGACCTAGTGGAATCTTGTGAAACTTGGTATATACTATCTTTGGCAGTGATGAAACTGCTTTTAGTAATGCCATTTTGTTTCGCCTCTTCGATTAGGTTCTTCGCAAAGGGTACTAAATCACTTGTTGGGTAATTTTCAATAAAAAGAGTGATTTTATTGAAATATTCTGCCATTTGATCTGTTTTGGCATAAGTCATTGCCAATATTAAATCGAGATGATCAGCAATGTCATTTTCAGGATATTGTGTAATTGTTTGTTTGATGATTCTTCTTGATTCAAAAATAGCCCCTTTTTTGAAAAATAAAAAGGCACGTTCGTACATGTCATGGGCTTTTTTGTTTTCTCCTTCATTGTCTTTGAAGTAGTTAGGGTTGTCTATTAGTTTTGTAAAGATATCATTAGGGTAATCTTTATGTGCCCGTACTGCATATTGTTGAGCATCACAAGTATCATTTGATTGACAGCTAAAGTACATGATATAGAGTATCTCAGGAGTGTATTGGCTTTTGCGAAATAAGCCTAAATGACGGTTGAATGTATTTAAGGCATTCTCTTCTTCTATCAATCTAAGTTTGTAGATTTTCCCGAGTTTATATATCGCCACTTTTGTTTCCTGTTCAAGTTTAGATTTATCGGTAGCAGATACTGGGATTGCATCATAGTATTGTTGGATGTCTACAAAAATATTGTCAATTTGTGTACTCAAACTATCTTGATTGACTTGAGTAGAGTCGTTTGTGATGTTTGTTTGAGTACTATCATCATCATCATTGAATTCAAAATCTTTTTCAGATCTACGCCAGTTATCTTCTAGTTTGATATCACCCCATTTTTCTTGAAAAATGAATCTGCCTTGTAATACTGCACCAGGTTTATAAAAAATCAATTGCCGACCTTTAGTTATTTGTATAGAGCCTTCTTGTGTGCCTACTGCCTGAGCTTCTTTAGCTTGTTGTAACGTTTTTTCTTTTTCTTGTCGTAATATTTTTTCGTCATAAGCTTTTCTGTCTTTTATGATTTTGTCTAAATCAGTTTTGCTTAAACTTGCTAGCCATATTAGAGAGTCATTGGTAGCAATAGTGGTGAATTGCTCAACGAAATCCGTTAAAACATCTTTTCGTTCAATAATTTTATCATAATCTTTAAAGCTAGGTGGTATACTTACTGTCGCACTATCATAATGAAGTTTTGAATTAGTAAATCGTTTTACATCGTTCATCTTTCCTGCCATATCGTAATAATATGTTTTGCCGAGTAACAGATGAGTGTAAATGTCTTGGTTTTCTGTTTGTCCTTCGCAATGCAAGGATTGATAAAGAAAGTCTATTCCTTTTTTTGTATGACCTTGTTTTAGCTCAAACCTACCTAGTTCATAATAAATTCTATCCTGAAACTCTTTATTTTTTTCGTCTGCAAGTAGTTTATAGAAATATTTATATGTACTTGTTATCGTCTTCTTATCGCTAATGTCAGATACCTGAGCAAGATTCACCCTAGAGTTAAACTCCATCTCATACGGTGGGCGTTTCTTGATTGTTTTTTTGTACAGTTTAAAAGCTTTTTTGTCTTCGTTTAGAGTTTGGTGTAATTGCCCAGCTATGAACATAGCTCGTGATTTGTCATCTTTTTTCTTAATAAAAGGAGTTGCAGATTCAATATGAGCAAGCATACTATCTGTGTTTCTTTCTATTCTGAATTTTTCAAAAGCAGCCAGGTGGAGATCTCGTTGATTGTCTTTGTCGAGTTCTTGCTTCAATAAATAGCTGTACGTTTCGTTAGATTTGTTATAATCATGTATCGACATATAAACTCTCATAAGTCTAATTAGAGCTTTATGTCTGTCATTATCATCAGATCCTGTAGTATTGGTGTATTTATAAATAAGAATAGCGCTATCTATTTTTTCTCGATAAAACCGAGCGTCAGCAATTATGATATAGCTATCATCTAGCCAATTGCTATTTTTATGTTTAGCAATAGGAAGTTTTGCTTTCTCCCCTATATATTCAAAGTCCGCATCTAAGCCTTTTGTAAAGTTAGAGTCATAAACGGGGTGGTAGCGGATGATGTCATTAAAATCATACTTTTGCTGAGCTTGTATTTTGTTCTCAATCTCTTTCATACGCTCTTGAGCTAGAAAATAAGCATTGTACCTAGCCGTAACGTTGTGGTATGATTTACTCACAAAAGAATTACTCTCTTGCGAGCAAGAGCTAATGATTAGCGTGAAAAGTATTAAATATGGTGTGATGTTTTTCAATCTGAATTATTTTAATCTTAAAGTAAAACGTTAAAATTAGGAATTTATTTGCTCTTCTAACTTAATTAAACAAAATACTGAATAGTTAATCATATCTTGATAGTTGGCATCTACTCCTTCCGATATCAAAGTTTTCCCTTTATTTTCTTCTATTTGTTTAGTTCTGAATATCTTCATCAGAATAATGTCGGTCATAGAGCTTACTCGCATATCACGCCAAGCCTCTCCATAGTCATGATTTTTTTTGCTAAGTAAATCTAGCGTATCATTTATGTATTTGTCATATAAGCTTAAAACTTTATCTGCGGGCATCTCAATTTCTTCATTATCATCCAAATCTAATTGGATAAGTGCCATTACACAATAATTGACGATAGCAATAAACTCACCGTCAATGCCTTCATCTACAAGCTGAACTTCATTTTCTTGAATAGATCTAATGCGTTTTGCTTTAATAAATATTTGGTCTGTAATAGAAGGTAATCTTAATATACGCCATGCAGTACCGTAGTCCTTTGTCTTTTTCTTAAAGATTTCTCTGCATTGACTGATGACGGAATGAAATTGACTAACTGTATTCACTATGCTTTTTTTACTTAAAATTGATATATTGCACGTGAAGATAATACTTTTATATGTATATATTAAACGGAAAAGAATTAGACTTTCGTCAAGCCAAGGTGATGACGATAATTAACACCACCCCAGATTCATTTTATGATGGAGGAAAACACCTTAGCGAGATAGAGCTTAATGCTAAAATTCAGCAAGCAATCAGCGAAAAAACAGATGTTTTAGATATTGGTGGATATTCTACCAGACCTAATGCTGAAGAAATAAGTACGGAAGAAGAAATTAAGAGAATCCTACCAGCAATTAGATTAGCCAAAAAAGAAAATGTGTTTATTTCTTTAGATACTTTTAGGAGTGAGGTGGCTCGTGTAGGAATTGAGGAAGGGGTTGATATTATCAATGATGTATCAGGGGGAGAATTGGATGATAAAATGTATGATATAGTTTCAGGGCATCCTATAGCTTATGTTTGTATGCATATGCGTGGTAATCCCAAAACAATGCAAGGCTTAAGCATTTATAATGATATTAAACAAGATGTGTATCAATATTTTGAAAAGAAGATTCAAAAACTAAAAGAAAAAAATATTCATAATGTAATTTTGGATTTAGGGTTCGGATTTTCGAAAACAACGGAACAGAGTTTCTTTTTACTCAATAATCTGCGATATTTCCAACAACTGGATTACCCTATTCTTACAGGATTTTCTCGTAAATCTATAATTTATAAAACATTAGAAGCGTCTTCTGAAAATGCACTTAACGGAACTACAGTACTCAATACGATTGCTTTGCTTAATGGGAGTAAAATGCTGAGGGTTCATGATACGAAAGAAGCAAAAGAGGTCGTTACATTAATAAAAGCCTACCAAAGAAAATGATTTCGATTTGTATTCCTGTTTATAATTATGATATAGCTGAACTACTTGCTAGTTTAAATCAAGAGATTGCAAGTAAAAATCTACAAGCCAAGATAATATTAATTGATGATTGCTCTAGGCTTCAAATCAAACAAATAAACAAACAAAAGGCAGAAAAACACCAATACATTGAGCTAGAAAAAAATATAGGAAGGGCTAAGATTCGGAATTTATTTCTCAAATATACACAAACTGATTATATGCTGTTTTTGGATTGTGATGTTTCTATTGTGTCTAGCAATTTTGTGTCGGATTATATAGCATTAGTCACAAAAGAAAAACCTTCAGTAATCTGCGGTGGTTTAACGTATCAACAAAACCGACCTAGTAAAGAGCTGTTACTCAGGTGGAAATACGGGCTGGGGAAAGAAGTAAGAACAGCAAAAGAGAGAATGAAACAGCCTCATCAATCATTTATGACAAGCAATTTTTTGATACAGAGAACTGTTTTTGATGCGATTAGATTTAATGAAGAAATAAGTGAATATGGGCATGAAGACACTTACTTTGGTTATGAGCTAAAACAACGAAATTTTAATATTAAACATATAAATAACCCCATTTTACATAAAGGGTTAGAAACAAATAAGGTGTACTTAAAGAAAACAGAACAAAGTATTTTAAGCTTGATTCAAATCACTCGGTTCTTAGGAAAAAACAGTGAATTTTTTAAAGAAGTGACTCTCTTACGTATTTATAAAAAAATTGGCTTTATGAGAGGTTTTGTAAAAGCTTTTTTCACTATTTTTCAGCCCTTAGTGAGAAAGATTTTAACCAAAGGCATGGTCTCACTCAAACTGTTTGATTTTTATAAATTGGGTTTTTTGGCTAAAAATTATAAATAGTCTATTGAGGTTTAATGACATTAGTGATTCTTTTGTAACTGTAACAAAGCTATAAATATTACACTCAGTAGCTTCAATTATAGAAATATTTATGAATCATAAATTATTTAGTACAGAGTTGATTTTTTTTCGAATGGTTTTTAGGAATGGATAAATGTTTTTGTTATCTTATTTTTCTTGATAAGACTCTGTTTATACTAGACAATGTTTTTTAGGTTTAAATAATTAGTAAGGTTATGGTCAAAATTATAAAGAGTAGTATTTTTTTATTTTTTTTATTTTTAATTGGTTTAATTGGTGGGCAAGTGAATGTCTCGTCATTTTTGAATACAGCTGAAAATAAAGTAAGTAGTCATGACTCAGTTTATACTTGTCTATTAGGTGAAAGGGGTGATCGGGAAAAAGAAACTGAACCTTTTTTATTAAAACTTTCTTCCAAAGGTTTTATAGGTAATTATTCAAATGCTATAAGTGCTTATAAATTAGAAAGTAATCCGGGTGCGAAATATTTGATTTATTTAGATTTTGATGGTGAAACAAATATAACTGGTTGGTCAGGTTTTAAAGCTACCGCAGGGGCATCAGGATATTCAGCTAATAAAATAAAGAGATATTGGGCCGAAGTTTCAGTTGATTTTATAGCATTTGATGTAAATATTACTACTAACCGTTCTTTATTTGATAATCATTTAGCCACAAACAAAGGTTGGTGTGTAATTGGTACTTATAATGGAGGTCAAACAGTGTGGAACGGAATAGCGGCATTAAGTTCTTTTGGTACTGGTAAAGCAGTATTGGCAAGATCTTTAGCTGGTTCACTTGTTGCTTCGCATGAGCTTGGTCATTATTTAGGGTTGTCGCATGATGGTTTAAATGGTGGCAATGCCTACTATGCTGGACATGGAGAGTTTACCCCAATTATGGGTAATGGATATAATTCAGTTACTCATTGGAGTAAGGGAGGGTATTCTTCTGCGAATAATACTCAAGATGATATTGAAATTATTAGAGCAACTTTAGGCACTCGTGTTGATGATTACCTTAATTCTGATCCATTAACAATTGTAAATGAGTTAGTTAGTGGAGTAGATAATTATGGTATTATAAATCATGTTTTAGATGTGGATTCATTTTCATTTGAAATAATAAATAATATTCATCAAATAGATTTAAAAATAAAACCTGTTTTTGAAACAAAAAATTTAGATGTTGAAGCTTTTATAGTTGATGGACAAGGAAATGAAATTATTAGATCCAATTTGATAAAATCAAGAGTAGCCAAAATCCATAAAATTTTACAACCGGGGAAATACTTTTTAATAGTAAAAGGAGGTGCAGAGTTAAACCCATTAAATACAGGTTTTTCGAATTATAGTTCTTTTGGATATTATGAAATTAGCGGTACGATTGAATTAAGACCAATAGATATTGTAATTAATGGAATAGAAGGTTTAGGAGTTGTTTGTTCAGATAAAGTATCGGGTGCTGTGGTTAAATTTGAAAATAAAGGATTTCAAAATGTAATAAAGTATAAAATAGAAACATTTGTAGATGCCACATTATTGAGTACAGAAGTATTTGATACTCCTTTAGTACCATCGGTTGAAACATCATATACATTGCCAGATATTTTGAATACGGGTACTAATCAAGTAAAAGTAGTTATTACTGCTACTTCTCAGACAGAAAAATATACTCTTGATAACACGGAAATTATTGAATATACATTGGATATAGGGAATAAAATGAGAGTTTATACCAACCTAACTACATTTACAGGTTCTGATCCATTAACTTGGAAAGTTACAGATTTAAGTGGAACTACTATTCTTGACGGAAATAATGTCGATCTTATAAAGAATAATTTAATAGTTAATCAAGATTTCTGTTTAAATGATGGTTGTTATAAAATGGAAGTTACAGGTGGGTTTAAAACTTGTAAAGCATATAGTAAGTATGTAATTGGTGGAACTTATCAAAATGGAGCTGTTGCCGTATATGAAGGCGTTATTTATAAAGCAAAACAATGGAACAAAAATGTAATCCCAGGAAATGGAGGAATGTGGAAAAAAATAGGAGTTTGCAATGAGGGAGTATTTAGTTTAGGTTTAAAAGAAGTAGGTATTAATAATGTGTTTTTTGATGTTTCATCGTCACAATATTCATCTCCATATATTCATAAATTTTGTACATCATTAAATTCTGATTGGAATATTTCAATTACAAATATTAAAGGTTTAGGAAATCAATGCGGTTCGATTAATGGTTCATTTGTTCGTATTAAAAATTTAGGAAGCAATACCATTACCTCTTATGATATAGAGGTTTATTTGAATAATAACCTTCTAAAATCTGAAACGGTAACAACTTCAATACCTCAAAATTCAACAGTTAATTATATTTTACCAAATTTAACTCAATTAGGAACTCATAATGTTAAAGTTATTGTATCAATAACAGGACAAACAGATTCTAATATTTCAGATAATGAAAAAACAATCAGTTATACATTAACAAGTGGTCGTGATGTTCATTTTTATACAGATATAGAAAATTATGATGGAAGTAATCCAATTATATGGAAAATAAAAAAAAATGGAAATTTAATTACTCAATCAATAGATCATGAGGTAATAGCAGGAGGGGATCCATTAATTCAAAATTTTTGTTTAGATGAGGGCTGTTATGAATTTTCTACTCAAGGAGTTTTTGATGCTTGCTCAAATTATTCAACTTGGAATTCTTCAACAATGTATACTTGGGGTAAAAAAGTTGTTCTTGATGGGATTATTTATCGAGTTTTATTACAAGGATCCAATAGTAAGCCTCCTTCTAGTTATTGGGTGAAATTAGGCTCATGTAATATGAAATCGACGTATTCTGTAGGGGTAATTGATGACTTTTTAAATCAACAAACAATTTTTGATAATCAAATTACGGGTGATTTTACTACAAATTTTTGTACTAATTCATTGTCTTGCACCGACCCTGGTACAATCACCTTATCATCCACAGGCAGTGAAGACATTTGCGTACCTATTAATAAGACTATTACAGTTTCACAAACAGGCACAGGAACATTTGATTATTCATTAGACGGCACAACTTGGCAAGCAA
>CAZEGV010000073.1:0-11380 GCA_964511645.1 uncultured Cytophagales bacterium | reverse complement strand
TCTGTGAGTTTACTAGTATCAAAAGTTGGTTTTAAACCAATATAATCATAATTAAGTAAAAGATTAAACCGTTTCCCTATATTCACTTTTAAGCCGATGCCCAATAAATACGACAAACTAGAACTAATTTGTGCGGGTTGGAAATAGCGAAATTCCTGAGAAGTATAATAAGGAGGGATGGCCGGCGTTCTTCCTGATATTTTTATATCAGGTGAAGTTGCTTTTAAAAACCCAAACATTGCCCGGCTTGTAAAAACAACTTTTTCAGTAATAGGAAATTCGCCAAATCCACCAGCCATCAAACCAGAAATTGCCCATGTACTCGTGGCAGATACGCTTTGAGTAATGCCAAGCCCCCCTTGATTTGAAATATCTAATGAAGTTAAATCGGAATGATTAAATTGATAATGAAACATCCCAGTGACACCAAAATTACTTTCTTTTATCTTGTAAGCAACTGATACCTCATAAGAAATTCCATTAGTAGCATATCCAGCGTCATCGTTATTAATGTTTTTACTAGCAAAATTTCCAACTGGCCTGGCGCCACCTATAGCCACGGCTATATGTCCCTGTTTCTCTTGAGCATAAGATATCATACTTATGGCTATTAATGCTGTTGTAATTATTTTTTTCATGTTTAAAACTTTCTAATTGCTCTGACTTTAATTGTGTCAGATTTTTTTGCTGTATTAACAATAGTGTTTTGTGTGACATAATATGCATAAAGAGTATTATGCTCAGTTGAAGACCAATAATTTTTGGAAAGCTTTTTCCCATTATTATAGTTTAATAACTCAGTATTTATCACGTTATGCTCTGACATTAACTTTTTTAATTCCTCTGAAGAAGGCAAATACCACTTGCTTTTATCTGCATGATAAGCGGCAGTTGTTTGATCATTACAATTACTTGTTATCATAATCGTATTATAATTTCCATCATTTAACTTATCAGCCCCAATAATTGTGCCTTCACATCCCCATTTTAATGCTTCTTCTCTTGCATCTGACATCGCACATACCAAACCATGCTCATCTGTAGAGTCTACCCAAAAAACAACGCCATTTCGTCCTCCATTCCAACTATCACCTACTATAAAATCTCCTATTTCAGATTCTGGCAAGTCTCTAATATAAACCTTAATAGTTACTATCTTAATAGTTTCCTTTTTTTGTTCTTCATTCCATGCTTTAAGTTCTATTTGTGCCGTAATGCTTTTATTAATTTCGTAATTAAATTTAATAGATCTATCCACCACAACTAACATAGTATTACCAACTCGGTTAGATATTTGAAAAGCATTTTCAACACTTTGAGAAATTATTCTATAAATTACATTGTCCGTGTTAGTAGTTGTAGGATTAAATGTAAAAAGAGAATCTCCTAAATTAGGATTTTCATCTATACTTATAGAAAAGTCACTTCGTATTATTATTTCTGGAGTAAGATCATCTGGCTCTGGATCTTTTTTCTTTTTACAAGAAATACTCAATAATACAATCCCAAATAATAAGGTGATTTTTAATTTATTTTTCATAAAATATGTTATTTAACATTAAATCGTTCCAACAAACACTATTGTTCCATTTTGATATCAAAGATGAGAGTCCCGTCTATCAAAGAATCTGTTTTAATATGATGGTAGGCTTCTACTGGGTCTCTTGTGAGCTTTATCAAGCCACGCTTGCCGTTACTCAGCTTGAAGCCAATAATCTCATCTTTAAGCCAGCCGTGCTCGTCACTTTGAATGCCCCCACTTATAGCTGAGGTCGTTCCGCTACCACCAAATATAATACCTGCTATTGACCGCTCATCTTTAAGTGTGTCATATAATATAGGGCTAAAACCATCTGCTATATCATAAAATGTTACAGCGGTTTGGTTAATATTTGAAATATTGTGCCGCCCACGCATTGCATCCCACTGCGAGCTACCCAAGTGGTTGACTGAGCTTGCTGTAGGGTTAAAGAAATATGCCAGCTCTATATCTGAGCTTACGTCATTGCTATAAGTACCTGTTGTAATATTATAAAACTTATAATCCAACATATTTTTATTTTCTGGGACATACAATTTTATCTCTTTGATATGGCGTACAGGATGTATCGTATCTGTATTGATAATTACTTCTGCCAATTGAGGTGGCATTGGCTTAGGATCATCACCTTTCTTGCAAGACCAAACCACTAGCAATGTTACCATTGCTAGTACTAGTTTTAGGTTTAATTTTTTCATCATATTATCTTTTAACTACCTGGTGCAATTACATTAATCGCAAATGACATTTTAATTGTAGAAGCTTTTCTATAAAAATGTCCATTATATCTATCATTACAAGCCCCTTTCGTACAAGCACACCATTTTCTTCCTGTACAGAAATTAGCGTATACAGAGCCTTCTGGCACATCTACAGATAAATGAAACACCTGTCCGTCATTTGTACTCCAAGGTGCTGATAAGGCTTGAGTATTAACAATATCTTTCAAATATATCTTATAAGTAGCCTTTTTTGTAGCAATAGCCCAATATGATTGTACATCTTGATTGTCACCAAAATCTGACGAGTTAAATTCATTTGATGAATTATCCAAATCTACAGTAATATTCATGTAGGCAGTATTAAACCTTTTTGGGGAAAATGCAATATCTACTGTTGCTGGATTTGTAATGGGTTTTTCTTCGTCTTTAGGTAAATCAATTCTTTTAGACACTTGCCACAATTGATTGGGAGAAGGATTGGTCACAGTAGAATCATCATAATGCATAGTCATAACGACATTCCCTAATACATGATCTTGCATACTGCCAGCTACATGTTTCATGCTATTTAGCGAGATTGCTCCTTTTACTTCTCTACATTCTCTCACTGTATATTCAGTGTTTTTTTGGACTGTAAACACACCATTGTCCGACAATCTACGCAAGGTATAACCAACAGGTAGGCCTGGAGATGTTGCCGAGTGGCTTCCTCCTCCTGCTATCCATTTATAAAACCCATCTAAACCCGATACCGCAGATACTGCATCATTTCCATTACCTCCTATTATTGTTCCTGAAATATTGGTATTAGCTTGCTCTAGTTTTGTTGTTAAGGCTGCATCTACGGAAGCTGAAACTGTAGCCTTTTTTATTTGTGCATCTAAAGTTGCTTTTAATTCTTTGGTTGTAAGGTTACTAGTAACGGCATAATATCCAATTCTACCGTATCTTACATTACTCACATATACTGGTGCTATACTAGTACCATCAATGGCATTATACACATCACTAGCTGTAACCGATGAAGTGAAATACTCACTAGGTTTGTTTTTGGCATCATAAGTAACGGTATAATAAATTTGTTGAAATTTAATCAAAACCCTTGATTTGATGTCCTTTTTACCAAAAGCAAAAGTAGTATTTAAGTTTCCTTTTTTTCCTGCATCTATCGAAAAACCAAAAGCGATGTCTAATTGTTTTTGGCTTTTCATCTCGTCAATAGAAAAATTAATCTGGGCGGCAGTACCGTCAACAGTTGTATTGCTAAGAAGGTCTATCAAGCCTTGCTGTACTTCTGATTTCACTGTTTTGTTGACTTTCGTAAATGATTGCGTTGCAGCAGTGTTATCTGTAGAGATAGTACCACCTGTCCTAGCTAAAGAAACAAGCCTATATCCTCCATCATAAATGCTATTACCATCTAATATTGCCCCTGGAAAGATAACATCAGTAGCTGGGTCTAATAAAAAACCTTCGTTATATGCTGGACCTAGTTTATATTTTTTAGAAGTACAATACAAACTTGTTTTTTTATCCCAAGTGGCTAGAGGTCTGCCTATTTCGGTAGGGCTAGCAATTGCTGGGTTTATTTTTACAGACTGTAACTTCCCTACGTACTCATCTATAGAGGTAGAGCTATCTGGCGGCTCATTTTCTAAAAGTAAAGGTTTTTTCTTACAAGCAGCTATTGTAAGTGCTGTGGCAAGTAATATTAAAGCGCCGTACTTCAAACCTTTATTACTTGTTGCTCTGTTGCTCTGTTGCTCTGTTGCTCTGTTGCTCTGTTGCTCTGTTCATAGTTATCTAGTTCTTAATAAAGTACAAAATTCTAAAATTTGTTTAACAAAAGCAATGTTTTTTTCGTTTTTTTTAACTGTTATTTCGACAAAGGATTTAATGTCGATATTTTTTAGACAAAAAAAGAGGGCATCTGCCCTCCTTTTTTATACCCTGTTAAAATAATATTATTAATATGATGATTGTACAGCTTGCAAACCTTCATCTTTTTTCTCAAGGTTAGACGAACCCATTAGGTAAGTGTCTATATAGTAGGCACATTCTCTACCTTCTGATATTGCCCATACTACTAGTGATTGCCCTCTTCTTACATCACCTGCTACAAAGAATTTTTCATTATTAGTTTGGTATTTGTTATCTACTACATTACCACGGTCGGTATACTCTACACCAATTTGGTCTAATAAGCCATCATGCTGAGGATGTAAGAATCCAATGGCTAATAAAGATAGTTCACAAGGGATTTCATGCTCAGTGTCTGGTTGCTCAACCCATGCAGGTTTTTTGCCTGGTTCTGGATCAGACCAACCCATTTCGGCTAGTTTAATTCCTTTTAGATTACCATTGCCATCCCCTACAAATTCTTTTGTAAACAAAGCATATTGCCTGCTACAGCCCTCTTCGTGAGAACTAGAAGTACGCAATTGCATTGGCCACATTGGCCAAGGAGTTAATTCAGAACGTTCTAATGGAGGTTTAGACAATAGCTCAATTTGAGTTACAGTTTTGGCTCCTTGTCTATTAGACGTACCCACACAGTCAGACCCTGTATCACCACCACCAATTACTACTACGTTTTTATTGGTAGCTAAAATTGCTTCTACACTTTCTCCTTTATGATTTTTGAGTTCTGTTTTACCAGCTACTCGGGTATTATTTTGAGAAAGAAAATCCATCGCAAAATGAACACCATTCAACTCTCTACCAGGAATTGGGATATCTCTTGGTACAGTAGAACCCATACAAAGAGCTACTGAATCATAATCATTTTCTAATTGCTTGGCTGTAATATCAATACCTACATTTACTCCTGTTTTGAAAATAATACCCGCTTCTTTCATCAAGTCTACACGACGTTGTACAACAGATTTTTCTAATTTAAAATCAGGAATACCAAATCTTAATAAACCACCAATTTCTTCTGCCCGCTCAAATACTGTTACATCATGCCCGGCACTGTTTAGTTGTTCAGCACAAGCCATCCCAGAAGGCCCTCCACCTACTACGGCAATTTTTTTACCCGTACGCTTTTCAGGTATACGAGGTGTTGCGATTCCATTAGCAAAAGCTTTTTCTGCAATACTTTTTTCTATAAACTCTATTGTCACTGGTGGTTGATTAATTCCTAGTACACATGCTTTTTCGCATGGAGCAGGACAAATACGACCAGTAAACTCTGGAAAGTTATTGGTAGAGGTAAGAATGGTATAAGCCTCTTCCCATTCTTCGTTATACACCGCATCATTAAACTCGGGTATAATGTTGCCTAGCGGACAACCGTTGTGGCAAAAAGGAACTCCACAATCCATACAACGAGATGCTTGCTCATTTAAGAATTTTGGTGGAACTTCTTTTACAAAAGATTTATAATTTTTAACCCTTTCTGTTGCCTCAATATAATCAGGCAATTTTCGAGTTTTCTCTAAGAATCCAGTTGGTTTACCCATGGTTGACTACCTCCTTATCTTTTTCTAATGCTTCAAGTTTACGTCTTAGCAATACTGCTTTGTAATCTCTAGGCATTACTTTTACAAATTTATTAATTTCATTACTCCAGTTATCCAAAACATCTTTTGCAACATCCGAGTTAGTGTTCAAATAATGATTTTCTATCATTTGTTTTAAAGTCACTACATCTTCCTTATCAAAAGTATCAAAGTCAACCATCTCACGGTTACACTTAGGTTTGAATGTGTTGTCGGTATCATATACATAAGCAACACCACCACTCATTCCTGCCGCAAAGTTACGACCAATGTCTCCAAGTATTACAGCCGTACCACCAGTCATGTATTCACAACCGTGATCGCCAATACCTTCTACCACTACATGAGCTCCTGAGTTACGCACACAGAACCTCTCACCAGCTACACCTCTTATGTATGCTGTACCCGATGTAGCACCAAAGAAAGCAACATTACCTACGATAATGTTTTCGCTAGGTACATATTGAGTGTTTTTGAAAGGTTTTAAAATAAGCTTAGCTCCTGATAAGCCTTTTCCAAAATAATCATTGGCTTCTCCTTCTACCGACAGCGTAAGACCTGCCGCCGAAAATGCTCCAAACGATTGCCCCGCCGAACCTGTTAAGTTCAACTTGATGGTATCTTCAGGTAATCCTTCTCCTTTATATCTTTTAGAAATCTCGTTAGAAATAATAGTGCCAACTGATCGGTTAGTGTTTTCTATATCAAAACTAGCCTCTACTGGCTTTTTAGATTTAAGAGCATCTTTTGCTACTTCGATAAATTGAAAATCAATTTGCTCATCAATTCCGTGTTTTTGTGAAGTAGAACAGAAAGCTGTATCATTTTCTTGTACCTCTTCTTTATATAATATTTTAGATAAATCTAAATCTTTATATTTCCAATGGGTGATGTTATCACGTTTTTTGAGCTTGTCTACACGTCCAATCATTTCTTGTACTGTACGGAAACCAAGTTCTGCCATTATCTCTCTTAAATCACTAGCTAAGAATTTAAACAGGTTTACAATATGCTCTGGTTTACCAGCAAAACGTTTACGTAATTTTTTGTTTTGAGTGGCAATCCCTACTGGGCAAGTATTCAAATGACACTTACGCATAATGATACAACCTTCTACCACCAAAGCTGCCGTTGCTACACCCCATTCCTCTGCTCCTAATAAAGCAGCGATGGCAATATCACGCCCAGTCTTCATCTGACCGTCTGCTTGTACTACAATACGACTTCTCAACTTGTTTTTGACAAGTGTTTGATGTGTTTCGGCAAGACCGAGCTCCCAAGGCATACCAGCGTGTCTAATAGAGCTTAATGGTGATGCACCAGTTCCTCCATCATGACCTGCAATCAATACAACATCTGCATGAGCTTTTGTTACACCTGAAGCAATTGTACCAACACCAGCTTCTGACACCAATTTAACGTTGATACGGGCTTTTCGATTGGCATTTTTTAAATCAAAAATTAGCTGTGCTAAATCTTCGATAGAATAAATATCGTGATGAGGAGGAGGGGAAATCAAGCCTACACCAGGTGTTGAGTGACGTGTTTGCCCAATCCAATCATCTACTTTATGACCAGGAAGCTGTCCACCTTCACCAGGCTTAGCCCCTTGAGCCATTTTGATTTGAAGTTCGTCAGCATTAGTCAAGTAGTATGAAGTAACTCCAAATCTACCTGATGCTACTTGCTTAATTGCAGAACGTTCCCAATCTCCGTTTTTTTTAGGTTGAAATCTTTTTGGATCTTCTCCACCTTCTCCAGAGTTTGATTTACCACCAATACGATTCATCGCAATAGCCAATGTAGAGTGTGCTTCATGCGAGATAGAACCAAATGACATTGCACCAGTAGCAAACCGCTTAAAAATACTTTCTACAGATTCTACTTCGTTAATCGGAATAGGTTCTTTTGCTGTAAAGTCAAGTAACCCTCGCAATGTGGCTGCACGCTCTGTTTGATCATTGATTTCTTTAGCATATTTTTTATAAATCTGATAATTATCAGTTCTACAAGATTGCTGTAAGAAGTGAATAGAAGTAGGATTAAATAAATGACGTTCTCCTCTTCTCTTCCATTGGTATACTCCACCTACTCCTAATTTAGGATTAACAGACTCAACTGCTAGATAAGCAGCGTCATATTTAATAAGTGCTTCTTTTGCCAAGCCATCAAAGTCTAAGCCTTCTACACGAGAGGCAGTACCAGCAAAACATTTGTCTATGACTGGTGTACTGATGCCTAAAGCTTCAAAAATTTGAGCACCACTATAAGATTGTAAAGTACAGATACCCATTTTTGAGAATATTTTTCTCAATCCGTATCCAATACCTTTTATAAACCCAGCTTCTAAGTCTTCGTAGTTATGTTTGTCAGGGTCAATTAAGCCTTGACGTAACATTCCTTTTAGAGACTCAAAGGCTAAATAAGGGTTAACAGCCACAACTCCATAACCTAAAACTGTAGCTACATGATGAGTTTCTCTAATATCGGCCCCTTCTACTACTAAGCCTGCATTGGCTCTAAGTCCTTCTCTAATTAAAGCATGGTGAATAGCTCCCGTTGCTAGTAAAGTAGGAATTGGTGCTTTATCTTTCCCTGCTTTTTTATCAGATATGATAATAATATTGACACCATCTTTTGCCAATTCAATTGCTTGATTAGCGATGTTATCTATTGCAGTTTCCAGTTCTCCATCTTTACCCGACGGGCTAAATACAGCGTCAATAACACCTGATTTAAACCCATCAAGTTTGATGTTTTTAAGTGCTGTTAATTCTACATTAGTAAGAACTGGCTGATCTAATTTTATTTTTCTACAATGTGCCGCAGTAGCCTCAAGTATATTTAAAGATTTTCCTAAATATGAATTGAGCGACATCACCATTTTCTCACGAATAGAGTCAATTGGTGGGTTGGTTACTTGTGCAAATAACTGTTTAAAGTAATTTGATAAATGTTGAGATTGATTGGATAAAATCGGTAATGCTGTATCAGTACCCATAGAGCCTAATGGCTCTATACCTTTAATCGCTAGTTGAGAAACAACCATTTTGAGGTCTTCCGAAGCATAACCATGTAATAGTTGCGCTTTTAATAAAGCCTCATCATTTAGTTCTTTGTTCGTGTCTTTAGCAGTTGGAATATTTTCTAAAGCGACTTCATTATCACTTAGCCATTTTTTATAATCAAATTCGGTAGCGATATTTTCTTTTACCTCATCATCAGTAATGATTCTACCTTGCTCAAGGTCTGCTACAAATATCTTACCTGGTTGCAAACGTCCTCTTTTGATTACTTTGGCTGGATCTGGTTGTAGTACTCCTGTTTCAGAAGCCATAATCAAGGTACCATCTTCTAGCACACAAAAACGAGAAGGTCTTAATCCATTTCTGTCTAAAGTAGCTCCTACAATCTTACCATCTGTAAATGAGATTGAAGCAGGACCATCCCAAGGCTCCATAAGGTGAGCGTGGTATTGGTAAAATGCTTTTTTGTCCTCATCCATTTCTGGCATATTTTGCCAAGCCTCTGGCACAAGCATCATCATCACTTGTGGCAATGATCTACCTGATAGAACTAGTAGCTCTACTGCGTTATCTAAATTAGCTGAATCTGATTGTGTGTCATCACAAATTGGCAATAACATTGCTAATTCTTTGTCTGAGAAGTTTGTCGATTTAAGAATCGCTTCTCTTGACTTCATCCAGTTCACATTACCTCTTACGGTATTGATCTCACCATTATGAGCGATATAACGGAACGGCTGTGCCAATTTCCATTGCGGAAATGTATTGGTAGAGAAACGAGAGTGTACCACTGCAAGAGCAGACTCTACATCTTTATCATTTAAGTCATGGAAGTATTGACCTACTTGCTCTGTAGTCAACATTCCTTTATATACAATTGTTTTGTATGATAATGTTGTAAAATAAAAATGATCATCAGCACCTTTTACTTGCTCATGAATGCTATGAGTAGCATAATTACGGATAACATATAATTTCCTTTCGAAGTCATCGTGAGACATCTCAGAAGGTTTGGCAATAAACAATTGCTGCATATCTGGCTCTACTGCTAGTGCAGAGTCACCAATTGGTGCATTATTAGTCGGTAAAGAGCGATAACCTAATATCTCAAAATCAAATTGTGCAATTACGTTTTCTAGGATTTTTTTTGAAGCCTCCTTTTGCTTTTTGTCACTAGGAAAAAACACTTGCCCTACTCCGTATTCTCCTTCTTTAGGAATACTAAATCCAGCTTCCTTAGTTACTCTGATAAAAAATTTGTGCGGTATTTGTATTAAAACACCTGCTCCATCTCCTGTGTTCTCCTCACAGCCACAAGCTCCCCTGTGCTCCATTCTAGTAAGCATATGGAGGGCATCAACTACGTTTTTATGTGATTTGATATTATTTAGATTGGCTACAAAACCAATACCACAAGCATCGTGTTCAAAACTTGGGTCGTATAAACCTTTTTGTTTTATTTCTTTCATATTAAAACCCCCTTATATGGTGTTAATTTATCTTGTTTTCAGTACAGATTAGAGTGTCTCAAAAAGAGGCATGTCTGTACAGTAAAATCTGAACTGAACCGCAAAACTACGAATTTTAAGCCATTTTAGGAAGTGAATTGTGGATAATTTTTAGCAGTAAACTTATTATATGTATATGCGGAAAGATAGTCGAGATATTAATTAATATTTTTAGTAATTTGGGGGTTATTGTTAAATAGTCCTTCATTAATAAGCACCAGATGAAAAAAACATTAATCTACATAATACTTGCTATTGCAGGATTATTAGCTTGTAAAAGCAACCAACCAAGTACTAAAGATACTACAAAACAATCTTCAACAACTAAAGAGTCATCAAAAGAAAAAGAGATTGTAAAAATTGCTCGCTCATACGTTGGGGTTAAATATCAATATGGTGGGGTTAGTAATAAAGGGGTCGACTGTTCTGGTTTGTCACATTTAGTATACAAAGACGCTGGGATTATACTACCGAGAATTTCTCAAGAACAAAGTAAATTTGGTAAGCGTGTATATATAGGGGAGTTACGAAAAGGAGATTTAATATTTTTTGGGGCTAAGCCTGGGAGCAAAAAAATAACTCATATTGGTATTGTTAGTTATTTTAACAATGGTTATATAAAGATGATTCATGCCTCTTCTAGCAAGGGTGTGCGTGAAGATGTGGTTGATGATGTATATTGGAGACAACGGTATATCAAAGCTTCTAGACCACTTAGTATATAATGTGTTTGCCTCAAAAGGTGTCATGAAATTCAGTATAATCCATCATAGATGGTGGTGAGGTTGAGGAATCAAAAATACCGAGTGTAGCTCTTCGTATGTACAGTGGCGTGAGATACAACTGGTTACAATTTGATAATCAGTTATCTACTTGATTGTGTTTTGTTTATACCGAAAATATTTTTTTTCGATGAGAAACACCCCAATCTCTTAATGCAAAAAGAACAGGTTTAAGTGTCATTCCGTGCGTAGTTAATGAATACTCGACAGTAATAGGTTTTGTATTCATCACCTTACGATTCACTAACTGGTTTTCTTCTAACAATTTTAACTCCTTAGATAACATCCTTGGTGAAATT
>CAZEGV010000072.1:0-11713 GCA_964511645.1 uncultured Cytophagales bacterium | reverse complement strand
CATAAAGATACAAAATTTTGGAAAAATAAACTACTCACCTTGCAACGGTCTTAAACTGTGGCGTTTGTGCTCTAGGTTTATATATAATATCAAATTCCTCTTCTAATGTACAGTTAAAGTCATCTGATAGTTTCATCGTAACATGAGCCGAAGTATCAATAGCAGCATCTTGCGTCAAAATGGTTTCAAACTCATTTTGAGATGCAATCCATTCATAATTTATGCCATCCAACTGCCCGTTTACAGTAAAGTTAGATGCTGGACATGGATTGTATGCAGTTTGTGTTAACCTTATCCCTTGTGCTTTTAATAAACATAAGGTTGATTTTGCCGTGTACAAACCTCCGTATTCGGATGAGTTGCCAAATAACTGAACCTGAGCGATATATTTATTGAACTTGGTAAAGCCATAGTTAGACGTTGGGATAATTGCCTCCCAAACACTGTCGGCATTAGCGACTACGTTTTTAACAAACCTTAGTGATTGCTCAGTTGTGTCACTATCCGAGTCGTAACCTTCGTATATCTGGATAACTGCATTTGGATAGTCTGCTTTCCCTATTAATTTAATTCTATCTTCGGATAGGATTAGATTAGTATCAATACTTGGTGCTAGTACTCCAAAGTTAGACACTGAGTCTGTACCAATGTTCAGCTGAATTGCTTTCAGGTCTGAGGTTTCGGACAAAATCACATTTTTCTCTACAATTACATTAATAGAGTGTTGCAAGTCAACTCCATAGTCTCCGTAGTTAATGATTTGATTACCTATAATATTAAGTGGCTGAACACTGTCTACAATAATTGCTGTAGAGTCCAAACCTCGCACACTTCTATATGTTTCTTGGTCATTTCCTCTTTGTAAATAAATAGAATCTACTCCTAAGTAATTACTTGAAACAATCCCACCATCTGTTCTTTTTACAATAATTGCGGGAACGGAAAGCCCAATAATTTCATTACTACTAATGACATTGTTACGTAACCTTTCTCCACCTGCCGAAGGACTCAACAAAACACCAATCATTGTAGATGTAGCCTGAACCACAGATGCTGAATCCATTCCGATTCTACTTCCAAATACCTGATTGGTATGGCTACTATCACTAATCGTAATAAACGCTAGCGTAGTATCTGCTGGTGATTGGCCTGCAGGAAAGTAATTGCCTGATAAATTTTGATTACTTGCGTTTATCAAGAATATCCCACTTTGCGTTAATGGTGACGTTGTTGATGCAAATGTATTATTTTCAACAAAGTTAGTCCCAGACACATTACTCAACAATACGCCTATAGAATCAACTTGCTCTAAGTGATTTTCCTCCACGTGATTACCAGAAGATCCGTCTACTAATAATATTGTAACCTTATTGGTTCTAAAACTACTGTTCTCTATCGTATTTCCATCCGAATTACGCATTACAACCGCAGTGTCGTAACCTTGTATATCAAGTGACTTAGCGAATATTTCACCCACATCTTCTATTTTAATTGCTTGAAGCCCTCTTGTAGCATGGCTGATATTTAAGTCAGTTAACTCATGCTTTGCTCCACTGATATAAATTGCGTTTTCGGCATCTGTTATAGACATTCCCTCAATAGTACCCCAACCATCTACGTCTGGGCTAGTCAAGTGAAATATTGGTACAGAATCCACTAACGCTGCGTTTACAATAATCTCGTTTTCTACAGGAGATGTGATATTAACAGGGTCTTTGCTCTGCAAATACTCTCCTTGAGATTCTTGTGCTTTTATAGTAAATCCTCTCCATGCTTTAAAGGCTGGTAAAGAGTCTTCCAATACAATCTCGTATGGTGCTGGTACATCAATTTCAAAATTAACTATTGTATGGATATCCGAACAGTTAATTCCTTCCACTGCTTCACGTAATGTTTCAGCTCCTGTATCTATTAAGGTTTTTACAACTAGTCTATTCACTACACTATCAAACCTGTAAGGGTCAGATTCTTGTGACGTAGCCCATAAACTATCTGTAGCCGTAACTATGAAACTATAATTATACTCAAGCTCTCTCTCGTAGAATTGTTTTGGTATTTTTATTGTCCAATTACCTAAATCATCTGTACCGCCTGTTACCACATACTTATCAAATGACTTCACAGATGTATCTAACACAAATAACTCTATACTGTCTAAAGCTTCAGCACGACCATACAAGAATATACTAGTATGATTTGTATCTGAGCACTCTCCTACCAACTGCACCCGATAACCGTCAATAACCGGTGTAAACTTCTTGTGGTTAGATGTGCTATCAGCATTGGCTAAGTGTAAGTCAATCAATACTCTTGCAGTGTCTTTTGTGCTAATGATGTTCTGTGAAAGTTTAATTTGCTCAGAATTCTTGAAGTCAAAGGCAATGCCTTTTCCTTTTTTATCTACTTCATTCTCAAAGACTAATAACGAATCACATTCTTCAAATAATACAGCTGTTGGTGCTTTGATTATATTGCCTTTCATCACACTACTACTTACGTTTTTCAAATGAATGATTGCCGTATTGCTATCTGTTGCAATAGTATTATTCTCTAAGAATAAACTGTCAGTATTCGTAATATAAATAGCTGATCCAAGGTTTTTCATTTCTACCTTATTGTCTTTGATGTTTACATTTCCTATCAAGTCATTCAATAATAACGCTTTACTATCTACTAATACCCCCACAGAGTCATGATTGATAATTGTATTGGCTAGTAACAACACATGGTCTGAGCTATCTAACTGAATCCCTATATGCTCAACGTTTAAAATATTATCATGCACAAATGCTGTATCTGAGTGTGAAATCAAAATACCGCTTGTATAAATTGTATCTAATTCATTTGCTGCACAATCTACTTCTGGTGAGTATGTAATATAAATTGCTGTATCGGCATACATAATTTCATTACCTATTACAGCACAAGTCTCACAGCTATCTATTATTATCGCTTTCTCCAAAATTCTATTTTTAGAAAATATTTCATTTCCACTAATAACCATTAGCTTATCTTGATTAGACATAACACCTACCTTATAATCTTCTATAACATTATTTGCTATATAGTTAGTATCTGTATTAGCACTCTCAATAGCAGCGTGTTGTACCTCTTGTACTTGTTCAAAAGTATTCCCTATTATCGTATTAGTATCTGAACCTATATAAATAGTAGAAATGACTCCACCTCTAAGCGTATTGTCAATCACTTTGATATTATTACGAGTTAAGTCTAAGATATAATCTACTAATTGATCAGAAGCATAAACACTGCTTTCTAATAAGACCTCGGCTGATAGATTTGTACCAAATGTAACCGCATGCTCCTCAAAGTCATTAAAGAATGACAATGAATTTTCTACAATATGTGCTTGCTCTATATGAAATGGGGATTGGAAACCATCAATTTCTATACCGTGTATGGCTAAACTTGCCGTATCTGCATTTACTTCAAAGGCATGTGCAATAGATTGATTATTAGACATCACCGTAATTAACGGTACATCAGTATACCCTGGCTGATACGTTGCATCTATTGTTAAGTTTTTAGCTATTATAACAGGTAAATCATTCCCTAAATTAATCGTCTTAGGTCCGCCTACTGGATAATCTATTTCAAACAACATCAAACTACACTCATTGTTATTAGCTAATCCTATATTATAACGTAACGTCCCCTTCTCGTCTACATCTGTATCTTTAGTAACAAAACAAACTTTTAAGTTCGGGTAGAACGTAGGTGAAGCCTCAGAAGTATATATCTTCTCATTCCCTCCCAAATACTCTATTGGATAAGTAACAGTAGCTCGGTAATAATTATCATTGATATTTTCTGGGCTTATATTTAATTTGAATTCAAAGTCACCATTTACGTCTGCTTTAGTCGTGGTTACATAGGTAATCAAATCAGCACCGATACTATCCGAAGTAAACAATTCTATTGTAGATTCTGGCGTCTCTGTGAAGCCCTTCAATATTAATTGATGATTTTTATACGTTGCTAATTTAATCTCTGGGACTTCTAAGCCCTCATTAGACTCTGTAGTCTGGTTATAATTTAAGCTAATCACTTCCGCATTAGCAGATAATCCATTTGCCGTGTTTTTGGTCAAATAAAATTCTAATGACGATACCAATTCAATTCCCTTAACTGTACAAGAGTCTATTCTGTTTTCTGAGATTTCTCCATCTGAGCTATTACTAAACTCAAAACCTATATTACCTCCTATTATATCATTTTTATTAATATCTAAGGTTTTAGAGTTCTTAACTTCTACAACAGTAGTGGCTGATTGTAACCTTATGTTTTGCTCTAAAACTAAACCTTCAATATCATCTAATACTATTGACTGCTGAGTTGTTTTAACATCATTAAACCTGATTCTCAAATTCTTTTGATTACTTATATCAAACCCTTGATTTACACTGTCAACTTGATTCCCTTCAAGGGTTAAAAACTGTCCACCAACTACCTTTACAGCAGTAGTCATATTCAGTAATTTATTATTAGTTAAGCGAGTAAAAATGGTATTTGATAAATCAAAACCTTTGTCAAATCCATCTAATTCTAAGCCTTTTACCCTTACATTATTGACTTCCCAATTGAATGCATAAGGCATATTTATATTTGCTTGTAATGCAATAGCTCTTGTTTTGGCATCAATCTCTACTCCAAACTTATTCGTAATCACAAACCCACTATCAATTACTGGTATCTCACTTCTACCTGCTGGTAGGTCAAAAACAACTTTAGCACCGATACTTTTATTGGACCCAGCTTCATTTATACATTTAACTGCTGCTCTAAAAGAACCTACACCTGTATCAGCTACAGTAGTCACATAACAGAAGATTGGCTTGTCTCCTACTTTTATTACATCCGACAATTCCGAAGTGTTTGCATTTATATCAGTAGCTGTAGCTACGTAATAATTATTGATTGATGCGTCATAATACTGGTTTGGGACAATAAAGCTCCAAGTACCATCTGTCGTTGTGGTAGTGTTCCCTATATAAGTCAACGCATTTTGATTGCCTCTACCTCCATTTACAAATACCTCAACTACATCTCCTTGCACAGCAGTACCAGTGAAACTATGAGAAGGAATAGATGTAGACACAAGTACTGGGGCTTGTTTATTAGTATTCCCCACTCCTGATAAATCTATAGCCTTTTCTTCAATATCTTCAAAAGTGTTTTGAGAAAACGTATTGTTCAAAGCATTAAATACTTTTATTCCTTGCATTGCAGAGCTTGTAAAGCTATTTTTAGAAACAATATTATTATTACTAAATGATTCTATTCCCAAGCCAAAGTTACCCGTTTCCGAAACAATGTTTTTCTGAATTGTATTGTTAGAACCTCTCAGCCAAATACCTCTATCGCTAATCGTATTAAGTTCATTATTTTCTACTAAAGCATTATTGGTCTGTACGATCAACATCCCATCTACTGCATTTGATATTTTATTATTTTGAATAAGGACACCATTTGCTTGGTCTACACTAATTGCCGCTGTATTGGCTTTTAAGAAATCATTACCTTTTACCACAACTGAAGTAGAGTTTTGTACATAGATTCTTGATCCATCAACTACATTATTAACAAACTGAGTTTGATTAGATGAGTTTTGTGCGTTTAAACTATTAAACGAAGAAGTAGACGTAAGTTTGTTTTCAGTAGCCAAACCTCTTTCTGCTACACTAAAGCCTAGCGAGACATCATAAAACTCAATTCCTTTTACCTGAACATCATTCGCATTAAAGACTAAAACACTCCTTCCTGTAATCATAACGCTTGGCGAACCCTGAATATAGCCTGACTCTGTAGTTGCATCAATAATTACATCACTGTGTTGCAATGTCACGTCTGAGCCTAATAATGTAATGGTATCCTGTAACGTGCTTGTAGAAATATTAAAATCAATTAACGGACAGAAACCTTTGTTTGCATACCATACTGCTTGACGGAAAGACCCTTCACCAGCATTATTCACATTAGCAACCGTACAAGCATTATTAGGTAAGATATCTAGTTTTAATGGTAGGGATAACTGCGAAGTATTCCCCAAAGTATCTGTAGCAGTTGCTACTAGCCAATTATCACTATATGATTTCACTACAGCTTCTGGAATAGTTAACGACCATTCACCTGCATCATCTGCCTTAACACTAAATAAGTAAGACAAAGCATGCTGTGGTAAACTATCATTCAAGAAAATCTCTACGGTGTCTTTTTTGATAGCTGTACCCGTAATGATATAGTTACCATTTTCGAAAACATATTTAGCAATAACTGGTACTTGTTTGTTGTTGTTAGCACCGTTAAGTAACAAAATAGCTATAGTATCCATTCTTACGAAAGTGTTCTTCGAGATTGTATTAGAATCACTTGTTAAGAAGTCATTAAGCACTAAACCTTTTTTAAATCCTGAAACGCTATTTCCTATAATAGAGTTGCCATGAAATGTTCCCGTCATTTTAATTCCATCCAATTGAGTAGTAGCACCACTGTATAACTCATTATCATGAATCTCACCATTCACTAAATTACTTACAAAAATTCCTGCTCTAAATATAGAAGCCGTCTCGTCTATATTAAAAACCTTATTCCCTACAATAGAAATATTTGACACCTCATTAGCAGAAGGGACAATATGAATTCCATTCCCTGTAATTGGTAAAGCAACTCCGTTTGTATCAACACCGATATAGTTGTCCTTAATCACATAGTTATAAATACTCCTAAGCCCAGAAATACCAGTCCCTTGACCATCACCTATTATATTACCTTCAAAAACATTATCATGACCTTGTCCAATATAAATACCTGAAACCCCAAAACGAGTGATTTTATTACCTCTAATCACAGAATTAATTACTCCTCCTTGATTACCATAAAAGCGAATCCCTGTCTCTAAAACTGAATCAATTATACAATTTATAATACTTGATTCATTCATATCCATATAAATCCCTCTCTTAGCATTAGTCAACTCTAAAGCATCTATATAGAGACGAGTTGTCCCATCTGTTCCTGCTATAATTCCTGTTTCTGACACTTTGGTTATTTTAGCCCTATTAATTGCTAAACTATCAATCCCACCTTGTAGCCAAACACCATAAGCCCCTTGTTCAAAAGAGCAATCATTAATCTCTGTTGATAAAACACTGGTCAAGTGTATACCCGTAGACAATCCACTACCCCTACTATAGTTAGACAAAATCTGTCCTCTTTCACTACCCGAAATTCTAATTTGCTGTCCGCCAACATCTAACAGACTATCATTCTCAATTAGAAACCCTTTAACACCTTGTAAAGAAATTGCTGTATTATTATTAAAAAATAATGAATTAATAATTGAAACTTCTTCCACATTTTTAATATCAATACTATTAACCCCGCCTATAAACGTACAGTTATCAATATGCACTTCCTTATTAAGACTGTCGGCATCAAATGCAGTAACAAATTGTGTATTCTCAAACTGAGAATTGGTTACCGTAATAGAGTCTGTTAAGACAAGTAATCGAGCTTGGTTTCTGAAAACCAAATCATTAACCTTAGCTTCTTGTTGGTGGTTAAATACCAAAAATTGCCCTGTTAGTATTATCGAATCTCCATTAGGCTGAGTTGATCCATCAATTTCAACACCCGTTGGTGCTTTAATCTCAATAGGTCCTGCTATTACTGGAATCTCTTGAGTGCCCACATTTGGTATATTAAAACCTACAAGCGTACAGAATCCGTTGTTTACTAAATTTATCGTTTCTCTAAACGAGCCTTCTCCTACATCGTTTGTATTGATAACTGTGCAACTCACATCATCTACTAAAATTAACTTGTAACGAATCGAAAGCTCTGAGGTACTGCCCAAAGTATCTGTACCTGTTGCTATGACCCACTTGTGGGCATAAGCTTCTGCTACTGCTTTTGGAATTTTTATCTGCCAATTCCCTCCATTATCTACTACTGCTTCATATAAAAACACTAATGCATTTTGATCAGTATTATCATTCAAAAATAACTCGATTTTATCTTTAGGTGTCCCTAATCCTTTTACTATGTAATTATTATTGATAAAGCTATTAGACTGAATCAATGGTGTAGGTTTATTATTATTAGCCCCTATTTCTAAGTCTATCCCTTGTGTGTTGGCTTGTAAAATATTTTCTGATAAGGTATTCCCCATCCCTGCTGGTACGTAAATTCCTTTTGTATAATTCTGGATATTATTTGAGCTTGCTTCGTTATCGTCTCCTCCTATTACAATCCCTTCTTCTCCTGTTGTAGTACTTGTCACTACATTGGCTTTCGCCAAAACTCCCGTTCCTTCCAATACAGAAATTCCCTTCGAGAAACCATTTAATGTATTCTCAACTACTTTGGTATCAATCCCTTTATGAAGCAGTACACCTCTACTAAATCCTGATGCCGTAGTCGTCAATTCATTGCCTTTAACCAAGCCTTTTCTACCTCCGTTAGAGAATTCAATAGCTACTTGGTTGGCTTCAATTTTATTGTCTAAAATTTGTGTATTTTCTGCATTAGACGCAAAGTAAATACCTTTATCAAATCCTTTTATTTTCAACCCTCTCAGTTCTGTTTCTTCTACACCAAAAGCAAATGACAATGCCGTTCCTGTATAAGCATTTGCTTGAATTACAATATTATAAATACCCTCCCCTTTTTGAGAAAATCCATCCATAATCACTCCTTCGGTAAATACTGGTAGAGCAGAATCTAACTGGATAATATTCTCTATTGTATTAGGAATTTTAAACTGGATAAAGTCTAATCCTTCTTTAGCATTGGCGCAATAAACAGCATCTCTCAAAGAACCAATACCAATACCATCAAGAGCTGTCACTACCTCACAGGCACATGGTAATGATGTTATGCGTAATGTGTCAGATTTGGCTATACAACCTTCTACTGTTCTTGCTTCAACAGTATAACTGGCAGTTAACCTTGGCAAAATGGCTGTGTTTGGATTCCCTATCGCTACTCCATTCCTTTTCCATTGGTAGTATGGATATTGCGATAGACCCGCAAATTCGATAGGATCGGTAGCACATCGCTCATAAGTCCCCGTTCCTACAAAAGAAAGATTAGGCAACTCATGCTGAACAATCGTTTGGGATGCCCTAGAGAAACATCCTGTTATTGGGTTTGTAACTGTTAAATTATATGTACCTGCTTGGTAAACATCTAAATCTTGATCCATCTCGAAAGTACTCCATACAAAACCACCTGTCAGCGTAGTTGTTAATGTTGCTTTTTCTCCTTTACAGAAAGTAGTATCACCCCCAATAGCAGGAATAACTGGTGCTGCAAGTATTTTTAACTTCACAGTATCAGAAGTTGTAACACAGCCTGGTACTAATCCTTTGGATGTAACTACTACATGATAATCTCCAGAGTCTGCTTGAATAATAGATACTAGCTCTGCCGAAGCACCTCTCAAGTCAAGGCTATCTCCATTCCTAAACCATTGGAAATCAAAATCACTTCCCGATTTTCCTGTTTTGATAGATACCGATGTATATTCACAACTCTCATTTGGCACACTTAGGCTAACACTCTCTTGTTGCCCTACATTTATAATCTTATTAGTAGAGCTAGAAAAACAACCTGATACAGGTTCAGTTACTTTAAGAGAAACTGTTTTATTAAATGTAAGTCCACTTAATCGTAAGGTATCATCAACAGATGTAGAGACTTGATTGGAAACTGTCCACTCATGTGCTAAGCCAACTGTGGCTGCCGATTTATATATTTTAGTTTCCCCACCGTAACATACTGCTGAGGTACTTGCTAACAAAGACACTGTTGCAGGAATAGTTCCTGATACTAAATCAAACACTGGAGTATTAAACCCACAACCTGAAGTTTTTTCTGTTAATACAGCTATATAACTACCATTATCAGTTAAAGCTAAGTCATCAATATTAAGTATCGCCCCTATGTCTGATAACAAAGTATCATTTCGTTGCCAGTTTACAGTGTAGGCATTATTAGAAACAACTTCTAATACACCATCATTTCCTAAGCATAATAAACCATTTGGATTTATTGATACAGAAGGAGTAAAGGAGTTGATAGTTACTGGTTCAGATTGTAACGTACATCCTGTTACAGCATACTCAACGATATACTCTCCTGCTAGTTTTGCGTAAAGTGACTGAGTATTCTCTTGTAAAGCAATGCCGTTTCTCAACCAAGTATAACTAGCTATACTAACTGGAGAAACTAACTCTACACTATCTCCTTCACATATATATGTCTGTTGTGTTGGTATTATGATTGGAGAAGACAATACGGGTGCAATCGCTTCTACACTCGTTGTTATCGTATCTTTACATTCTGTATCATCTGTAATAATGAGTACAATTGACTTTGTACCCAACACAGTATAACGCTTAGAAGGACTAGCAGAGCTAGAAATATCCCCATCTCCCAAATCCCATAAATACGACAGAATATCTTGGTTAGATGAAGTAAACGAATACAAATCATCATCACAACTAGGTGCTACAATATCAACCGTTGTCACTGGTAAAGCATTTACTTTTACCTCCAAGCTATCTGTATGCTCACAAAGTTGCCCATTAATGTTTTTTCCAAAAACCGTTAATGTAACATTATAAGTACCATCCGAAGAGAAAGTATGATTTGTACTAGCAGAACCTACTCCAGCAATATCTCCTGTACCATCTCCAAAATTCCAAATCCATGACTCTATACTAGATGTTGCAAGTGCAATTGACTGGTCTTCAAAGGCGACGGTTTGTTGTTCACAAACTACATCTTGCATTGTAAACAATGCCTGAACGGGTAGTTCTACCGTTCTAGTTATAGCAGCACAAGTATCATGTCTCAAAGTAATGTGGTAAATACCTACTTTGGTATACACCTTATCCGTTGGATCTTTATCTGTAGAAGTGCTATCGTCACCAAAAGACCATGTAAATCCATCTGGCTGTGACGAAGTATTGGTAAACCCAAATGGTTGACAAGCATCATCTACTGTAAACGATACACTAGATGGGCAGGTATTAGGATCAATAACGGGATTACAATAACCAGCACTTTGTGGTAAAACAGTAATTGTTATATCGGGCGTTTGCTGTACGCAAATACCAGATGTAATTTGAAGTGAATAAGTAATGGTATCTAATACGTTTTTATCAATTGAAAGCGTATAACTATTAAAAACAGAATCCGATATCTCTTGTCCGTCTTCATACCATTGATAATTATAATTACCTGCGTTAAATGCACTTGATAAAGTTGCTTTAAAGATACCCGGTTCTTGACAAATCGAGCGAACACCATTATACGAAATCTCTGTTAGAGGCATAGGATGGTCTTCTATAAATTTAGATGCCAATGCTTTACAACCATTTGCATCTGTCACCTCTACTTTGTAATACCCTGATGTACTGCTTAATAAAGTATCATCAGTAGAAACAGTTACATTATAAGACCGTTGCAAGGTGAGTAGTTTATTTTTCCAAAATTTTGTATCTTTATGCTATGCGAAAAACAAGTCACCAAAGCTTTGCAGACACTATCTGCAATCCAAGAACGAGAAAAATTAAAGCCACATTTTTTAAACAGATGAATAGTTTACTTGATTGGGATTCTATTAATGTAATTATTAAAACTCATTACCATAAAGGAAAAAGTGCTACAGGAAAGCCCTCTTATA
>CAZEGV010000071.1:0-11808 GCA_964511645.1 uncultured Cytophagales bacterium | reverse complement strand
GTTCTGAAAAATATTATTATAAACTCAAATCTAAAAGTTGCATTTATTACTTGAATTCAGCCTATATATTATTAGTAATAAGTTCTAATGTGGTTTTATCTCAAAACAGTAAAAAGGAACTAAGACTTATTATAACAAAAAAAGACTCTGTAGACCCTGTTAGTAGTGTATCTAATGATTTTTACTATCCTACTAAGGTTAAATTAAAGAATGGGGGGATACAGAAAATAGCATTAAGACTTAATGAAATTGAGTACTTAGTTTACCAAGAATACAAAAGTAGCTTAAGGGATACCGTACAATTTAATGGGAAAATACTTGTTAGTAGTAGTGTAGGTGTGTTATATGTTAATTCCCTGATAAAGACCAAAAAGACAAGAGGAAAAAAACGAAAGATTAAATTTGTTTTTCAATCAAAATTAAAAAACAAAACTTAGGAAGTGTTGTATTATTAGACGAATCGATTTCTACAAGAGAGTTAGCTTACTTTTTCATGAAAAACAAAAAGTATATTACGTTTAAATACGGATTCATCCATTCAAGCAGGTCTTATCGAAGAGAAAAAACAAAAAATGTAAAAATTCAAAATGAAAGTTATGACAGGTCTGCTAAAAGAGTAAATCAATTGATTAGAAAAAAAGAAGCTATTGTTTTTAAAGATTTAGACCCTAAATATATTCAAACATATTACTATAAAATCGAGCGTCAAAATGGAGATTCCCTTATTTTGGAAGTAAAGGATTAAAAAAAAAAAAATCGACCAGCACCTAGGTGGCTGCGTAAATGATTAGTAGTTTCTGATGTTATATCTGTTCCTTTGTTAAGTATTCACCTGCCTTACCTTGTAAGTAATTTACGCATTAGGTTTATTAAAACAGGAATTCTGGGCTATAGATGGTAAAGAAAAATACGCTGAATTAGGTTTGGATTTCTTACAGCTTGGTAGTAAGTTCTTGCACGGTCATTAGCAGGAAGTCTAAGCTTTTTTTATAGTCTAAAGACTCGTATTCTAGGCCTATTTTTTTAATGTTTTGATAGTAAAAGCTTAAGTTTCTGTAATAGTTTTTTTCTAATTGTACCATAGCAGATTTCTCACCTATTTTACTGATTAAAAACCATTTTTCAATTAATCGTGCCACTCTTCCGTTACCGTCTTGCAATGGGTGAATCTTCACAAAAACTAAATGTAATAATGCTGCGTAGTAAAATACTTCAAAAGAATCTAATTTACTCTCTTTCAGTAGGTTGATGTCGTGAAATAATTTTTCTAACTCTTGCTTTACAATATTGGGGTTGGATGCTATATATTCAATTTTGTCTTCGGGATTAATAACAAACATCGGGTTTGTTCGTATCAATCCTTGCTGGCTTTTAGGTAAAAAATTAGTACTCAAAATAGAGTGAGCTTGTCGAACGTTTTTTAAGTTTAACTCTTGCTCATCAATAAAATTATAGGCTAAATACAAATCATCAGCCTTGCGAGTGTAGTTGGGCTTGAATTTAACTTTTAAAAATTTATGTTTAAAATAGCTGTCAAAATCGATGTCTTCCCCTTCTATTTTGGAAGAATAGACAGATGATACTGACTTATAAAATTGAAAATAATCGACTGGAACATTATCTTGTTTTACTTGTGAAAGTATAATAGAAGGTGCTTTTTTTACAATTTCCTTGTATTTTGGAAGTAGTTCGGATGTGAGTATTTTAAAATCCATTCGTCATTAATTCAATGGCTAAATGCATAACTAATGATGTTAGCTCCCATTTGTAAAGCTTTTGTTCTGATTTCTTCGGGATCTCCGTGTACAGATTGGTCTTCCCAGCCATTGCCGAGGTCACATTCGTAAGAATAAAAACAAATTAACTTCCCTTCGTAAAATAAACCAAAACCTTGTGGGGATTTTCCGTCATGCTCATGAACTTTGGGTAGTCCGTTATCAAAATTGTACTTTTGATGATAGATTTGATGAGAAAAAGGGAGTTCTATAAAGTTTAATGCAGGAAATACTTTTTTCATTTCTATGCGGATATATTGGTCTAATCCATAATTATCGTCTATATGTAAAAAACCACCAGACATTAAGTATTCTCTTAAATTTTGAGCTTCTTCAGTAGAAAAATGTACATTCCCATGTCCTGTCATGTGGATAAATGGGTAGTTCATTATTTTATTACTTCCTACTTCTACTACATCTTCTTGAGGGGATAGGTGAGTGCGTAGGTTTTTATTGCAAAATGAGATAAGGTTTGGGAGAGATGTTTTGTTGGCGTACCAGTCACCTCCGCCGTTGTATTTGAGCTTAGCTATTTTTAATTCTTTTGTATTGCTTCCGCTAAATAAAAAACTAACGAATACTAATGCGTATATATAATATTTTTTCATTATCGATTAACTAGGTTTGCTTCCATACAGGCGTATAATCCTGCTGTTTCGGTTCTTAGTCGGTGTTTGCCTAAAGAGATAGCTTGAAAATCATTTTCTTTAGCTAGGTCTATTTCAGTGTTATCAAAATCACCTTCTGGACCTATTATAATAGTAAATCCATCAATATTATTTTTGTGATTAGTAATATAGTTTATTTTTCCCTCTGTTTGATTAGCGATAAGTTTTATGCCTTTTTTTGGTTTTTTGATAAAGTCAGAAAATCGTTCGATAGTGTTAATTTTAGGTAAATAGTATTTATGAGATTGTTTCATTGCTGAAATGGCAATACGTACAATACGTTCTGTTTTTATTTGTTTACGCTCAGATTGTTTGGTGATGATAAAAGAGATTTCAGAAATTCCGATTTCTACTGCTTTTTCTACAAACCACTCTATCCGGTCTATGTTTTTGGTAGGGGATATTGCAATATGTATATAGGGCAGTTTGTCGTGGGTTACTTTATTAACGATATTCACAAGACATTTTTTAGGATTAGCGTCTTTAATTTTACAAAAGAAACTATTTCCCTTTCCGTCAATGATCTCTACGTCATCACCTTGTTGCATTCTCAATACTTTGATACAGTGTTTTGACTCCTCTACTGAGAGAGTTGTATTTTGTTCAATATCAGGTTTATAGAATAACCTCATTTATCGTTGCAAGCCACTTAGTTTTATTTTTGTTAAGATTTGTTTGGTATAAAGAGGGAAGTCTCCTTTCATCATCCATTCGTAATAGCCAGGCTCTCGTTGTAGGATTTCCTTCACAGGTTTCCCTCTATGTTTACCAAAGTTAAATACTTCTATATTGTCATCATTAAATATTATTCTTCCTGCCAAATCAGCTAATTTAGCGATGGTGTGCTGATGAATATGAGGAACGCTATTTTTGACGGGGACAATCGTTTCTCCTTTTTTGTTCTCGATTTCTTCCCCATCATATTTTTCTAATTGCCCTTTAAATACTTCATAAGTAGCAATGGTATCTGCCAAAGCACTGTGTGCATTTTCTAATTTTTTACCACAATAAAACTTATACGCAGCACTCAGTGTACGAGGCTCCATCATAAAAAAAATCTTCTGAGCATCCACTATTTTTCTGTTTTCTAGCTCAAAATCCTTATCTGCACGTAGGTACTCTTCTGCTAATAAAGGAATGTCAAATTGTACTAAATTATAACCACCTAAGTCACAACCTCTAAAGAAATCATCAACTTCCTTTATCACATCTTTAAAAGTAGGAGCATTAGCCACATCTTTATCATAAATCCCATGTATCATACTTGACTCTACCGATATTGGTATAGTTGGGTTGATGAGCAATCTTTTTTCTTCTTCTTTCCCGTCTGGGTGAATTTTAAGGATGGCAATTTCTACGATTCTATCCTTAGAGATGTTGATTCCAGTAGTTTCTAAATCAAAAAAGGCTAATGGTTTTTGCAAATGTAGTTTCATAGTAGAGGTTGGGTTGTCGTGTTTTTCTTAAAGAGATATAAATATATATATAAAAGTACAAATTTTAAAATTTAGAGTTTTATAGGATGCTAAAATTTTTTCAAAAAAAGGAAGGTGAAACCTATTTAGATGATTTTAATTAGGAAAGAACTTTTTATCTTTGCTCTTTGTTGTAAATAAAATAACAGATTATGATAGAAATCACCGATAAAGCATTTGATAACTTACTGAAATTCAGAGATGACGAAGGGAAAACTGACAAACATCATGTGCGTGTAAGTGTAAAAGGTGGTGGATGTTCAGGTTTGATGTATGACCTGTCATTTGATGAGGAAGTAGGAGATGGTGATCAAGTAGTTGAAGACAAAGGAATTAAGGTATTGGTAGATAAAAAAAGTTTGTTATACCTAATTGGTACTACTTTAGATTTTTCGGACGGGCTTAATGGTAAAGGTTTTCAGTTTATTAATCCTAATGCCGCTCGTACTTGTGGCTGTGGAGAGAGTTTTTCTATTTAAAAAAAGACTTTACTTCCTATTTCTAGGACTGTGATGTCTCATAAGGTATTGATGATTAGAGTTTTCGACATAAATAAATCCAAGTCCCAAATACTAGGTTCTAAGTAAAATCCGATTTTTTTTATTCGTTTGTTATAAGCTTCCGTTCGTCCTATAAGTCCATATCTTATAGAGGTATTTCACCAATACCTAATCAAAGCAATTGTTATGGTGTCAGTTTTTTTATGAATACAAGAATGAATTGGTTTATGTTTTCTTGATTAATATTCTTGGTAAGCACTGTATTCAAACTTTTGGCAGGATTGGATGAATAGCGACAATTATTACCTAGTATTTGAATTATACTGTCGTGTTTTAAGATGAAAAAATGCTATGATTTGGTAGTGGGCTATAATGTAGCTTGGATTAAAGTTTTATTTTGATGATACCTCAATCATTCGCTCTACTTCACCGATGATGTCGTCTATATGTTCTAGCCCAACAGACATACGGATAAGCCCAGGTACAATGCCTACTTTCTGTTGCTCTTCGCTAGTCATTTTGGAATGAGTAGTAGAGGCAGGGTGAGTAATAATGGTACGGGTATCACCAAGGTTTACACCGTGTGTTAGCCAATCGTTTGCATTCAAAAAATTCTTTCCTTGCTCAATTCCACCTTTTAGTACAAAAGACACAATTCCACCTCCTGCTCGCATTTGTTTCTTTGCAAGTTCGTATTGCGGATGACTAGGTAAGTATGGGTAGTGCACCTTTTTTACTAGCGGGTTTTTTTCTAATTTTTCAGCTAAAGCTAATGCATTTTCGCAGTGTTTGTCCATCCTTACGGGTAAAGTTTCAAGGCTTTTGGAAAGTATCCAAGAGTTAAAAGGCGATATAGATGGTCCTGTGTGACGGCAAAAGTATTTTATTTTTTCTGTGATTTCTTTATTGGCTAAAATCGCTCCTCCCATAGCTCTACCTTGTCCATCTATAAATTTGGTAGCCGAGTGCACGATAATGTCAGCACCTAGCTGAGCGGGGTTTTGTAAATAGGGTGTAGGAAAACAATTGTCTACGTTAAGCAAGACTCCTCTTTTCTTGCAGATATTAGCGATTTTTTGAATGTCTACAAGGTCTAGTGCTGGGTTGGAAGGTGTTTCGATTACTAACATTTTGGTGTTCAACTTAAACTTTGACTCCCAATTATCTTGGTCTAAAATATCGAGTAAATCTGATTCAATACCCCATTTACCCAGTATGTTGTCGCTGATCTGGATAGTAGACCCAAATACAGATTGGCAAATCAATACATGGTCTCCAGAGGCAAGTATTGCTGCCATACTTGCAAAGATTGCTGCCATACCTGTTGCGGTTGCAAAGCCTGCTTCTGTGCCTTCTAGTAGGCAAAGTTTTTCTATAAATTCGGCTGTGTTAGGGTTAGAGTACCTCCCATAAATATTGCCTTCAATTTCTTCATCAAATAGACCTTTGGCATGCTCAGCACTGTCAAACATATAACTAGAAGTCATAAACAAAGGGGTAGAATGCTCTTTGTGTTGCGTTCGCTCTGTTTGGGTACGTATGGCCTTAGTTTCAAAATTGTTAGAGTCCTTCATTTAATCAAGGTTTATGGTCTTGTCGTTCAAGATTAGTTGGTAATTGATGTTAGCAGTTTTTTCCATTATTTTGCTTACAGAACAGTATTTGTCCATAGAAAGTTTGGTAGCTCTTACTGCTTTTTTCTCATCAATATCTCCATTAATACGAAAGCTTACTAAAATAGTTACGAATAATGACGGTGTATTTTCAGTGTCTCGCTCGGCATTTACATCTACATCATAACTTGTGATAGTTTGTTTTTGTTTTTTAAGAATACTTATTATATCCATAGAAGAACATCCCGCTAATCCCATTAATAATAGTTGCATCGGGCGAACGCCTAAATCTTCACCTCCAATGGTTGGTGAGCCATCTATATCAATAATGTTTCCGTCTTCATTGCTAGCTCTAAAGTGAACCGCTTCGTTTATTCTGTGGAGTGTAATTTTCATATCTCGCAATTTATTTTATTTTATTTAGAAATCAAAAGGAATTTAATGAGCAAGATTGCTTATAATCTATTGTTTATCATAAAATTGATTGAAAAAATGTAAATTGCGAGATATGAAATTTAGCGAATACTCTATATCTGGAGATGTAAAACGAAATATCACTAAGCTAGGTTGGACTAGACCTACTGATATTCAGTTCAAAACTATCCCTCACATTCTCAAAAAAGAAGATCTATTGGCAATTGCACAGACAGGTACTGGTAAGACAGCTGCTTTTGCGATTCCGATTATTAGTTTCATTAATGAGCAGAAAAGAAAAAACACTAATACTAAGGCAGTCAAATGCTTGGTAATGGTACCTACTCGTGAGCTATCTATCCAAATAGCGGATGTGTTTAAGAAACTTGCAAAAGGTACTAAAGTCAAAATATTTGGTTTGTATGGTGGGGTAGAGCAAGAGAGACAGATTCAACAGTTAGAAACAGGTATCGATATATTGATATCTACCCCAGGTAGGATGTTTGACTTAATTGCCCAAGGTTATATAGACCTAAGTGAAGTGAAAACTTTGGTACTGGATGAAGCAGATCATATGTTGGCTTTAGGTTTTATAAAAGATATAGAGGATGTTATCCGTAAAATTCCTAAATATCACCAGACTTTGTTTTTTTCAGCTACAATTAATCCTAAGATAAAAAAATTGGCTTATTCATTGGTGAATGGTGCTGCAATTCGGATTCAGATTGCTCCTAAAGACCCTGTTTCTAAAAATATAGAGCATAGTGTTGCTTTTGTAGAAATGGATGATAAACGTTTCTTTTTGGAACGCATTATTACTCAATACAATACATATAAAATATTAATCTTTGTAAGAACCAAAGTAAGAGCAGAACGTGTGGCTGCCGCAATGGCAAGGGTCAATATTGATGCACTTACCATTCATGGTGGTAAAGAACAAAAGGATAGGATAGAGGTATTAGCAGCTTTTAAAGGAAATAATGCTAATATACTCATCGCTACAGATGTTACAGCTCGTGGTATTGATATCCCAGATGTAGATATGGTCGTTAATTATGACATACCCGATGTCTCGGAAAACTATGTACACCGTGTAGGACGTACAGGGCGCGGTACGAAAAGAGGAGTGGCTATTTCTTTTTGTAGTGAAGAAGAAAAAGAATTACTAGATGATATTCAAGGTTTTTTGGGAACTCCGATTGAGATTAGTGTTTTAGAAAGAGATGAATACCAAGAAACGCTAGATTTATCGATAGATAAGTCAGCTAGAGATTGGAAAAAACTCTTACAGGAGGAGGAGGATTTTTCCCCTCCTAAAAAGAAAAAAAGAATAAAAAAAAGAAAATGAAATACACTTATCTTTAAAATAATACTTCTTATCTAAAAAAATAGTAGTTTTATAAATTATAGTTTTGTAACTTGTAGAACTATTAAGTCTATTTATTTTAAATAAACCCATTACACTATGCAGTTAAATGTCTTTTTATCTCAAAAAAAACATAAAGTGATTTTCACAAAAAAATCATCTTTGAACATGCTTTTTGCAGTTCTTTTGTTATGTTTTACTTTACAATCAAATGCCCAAAATAAGAATGTTACACTATTAGGAAAGCTTAACCCTCATGCTAGTACAGGATACAATGATATTTGGGGCTACGTGACTCCAACAGGAGAGGAATATGCTCTTTTAGGCGTTAAAAATGGGATGAGTGTCATTGATATTAACGACCTTAACAATATTAATGAAGTTGCCTTTTTTTCTGGCAGTAATAGTGTATGGTGGGACATGAAAGTGTATAAAACATATGCCTATGCTGTAAATGAAAGTGGGGGTGGAATGATGATTGTAGATTTATCACCTTTACCAAATGGTGTTCCAGTTAAGGTGAAGAATTTCACTGATTTTAGCACTTCTCATAATGTTTTTATTGACGAGCCTACTTCTAGATTGTATGTAGAATCTAAAGGACAAAAAAAGGTGGTTTGTTACGACATCACTGATCCTATTAACCCAGTTCAGATTAGTAGTTTCTCACCAGAATGTCATGATTTTTGGGCAGAGGGAGATTTTTGCTGGGTAAGTGAAGGTAATCGTAAAAGAGTTGTTAAATATAATGTATTAACGGGAGCTACAGTGTCTTCTTTTAATTTTCAGGGTGGGGGTTATGTTCATAATAACTGGCCTACAGAGGATAGGAAATATATGATAACTACAGAAGAAACCTCTGGAAAGAAGTTGAGAATGTGGGATGTTTCAGATGAAAACAATATTACTGAAGTTGATCAAATTATTGGTGCGAGTGATGTGGCACACAATGCCTTTATTCATGGTGATTTTGCTTATATCTCTCACTACGCTTCGGGATTAGAGATTTTTGATGTCTCTGACCCAACTAATATGGTGGCTGCAGGGAACTATGATACTCATACTGCTACTAGTGGTATGACTGGATGTTGGGGGGTTTATCCATTTTTTCCTTCAGGAAAAATTATAGCAGCAGATGTTAAGACAGGGTTATGGATTTTTGATTTTGAAGGAGATAAAAACCCACCTAAAGCAGGATTTTCTGCATCTAAAACAATTATATGTAAAGGGAGTGATGTTAATTTTTCTGATAAATCATCAGGGAATCCTCAATCGTGGGAATGGTCATTTGAAGGAGGAGTACCAGCTACTTCTACAAATGAAAATCCTACAGTAGCATATAGCACAACTGGAGTGTTTAAAGTAACATTAAAAGTAGTCAATCAATATGGTGATGATACAAAAGAACAAACATCTTATATTTCGGTTAATCAATTAGATTCTCCAATACTTACATTGGGTTCTGTTTGCTCACCAGGTGGGGATGTTACCCTTTCGGCATCAACTACACAAGTTGGTACTACTGTTCATTGGTTTGATACTCAAACGAGTACAACTCCTTTGTTTGTAGGTAGTCCGTTTATTACAAATATATCAGCTTCTACAGTGTTTTATGCACAAACGATAAACGGTGAATCAACAGGTTATGTTGGTCTTTCATCACCTTCAGGGTCAGGGGGAACTCATTCGGGAAATCAATATAATATTTTTGATGCTCATGTTGATTTAACAATCAAAACAGTATTAGTGAAAGCTTTTGGGTCAGGGGATAGAATTTTTGAATTGAAAAATTCTTCTGGAACTGTTATTCAATCAAAAACAGTAAACCTTCCTGATGGAGAGAGTAATGTCACTCTAGATTTTGTAGTACCAACAGGTAATGATTATCAATTGGGGGTTGGTAAGATTAATGATGCTGATGCTTCGTTGTTTAGAAATAAAAATGTTACTTCTTATCCATTTGTTCTTAATAATGTTTTAACAATAAAAAAGAGTACGGCAAATGGAAATAGTGCGAAAAAATATTATTATTACTGTTATAACTGGGAAATAGTAACTGGTGGTGGCGGTTGTTCAAGTGAGAAAATCCCTGCTGAAGCAAGTGTGAAAATTTGCTTAGGAGTAGACAATATTGACGAATCAAATGAAATTAATAGGTTAGTAGTTTATCCTAATCCTTCTCGAGGGAAAGTTTATGTAGAGTCTAAAGTAGAGTCAGGTAAGATTATAATACTAGATAATACTGGAAAAGTAATAGAACAAAGAGGTGTGAATTTGAAAACAGAATCATTTCATCTGTCATCAGGGTTTTATATCGTTGAGTTAACAACGGAAGAGAGTACACTTAGAACCAAGTTAGTAGTAGAGTAATATTTTATATTAAAACAGAAAATGATAAAGAGGTTTGAACCATTCAAACTTTTTTATCATTTTCTGTTTTATTGTAGTATGCAAGTTTAATAAATAAATGAAAATAGTATGAATTTTAAAATTAATTATTTTTCGTTATTTCTTTTTTTTATAGGTTCATTTTATTCATGTAAGCCAGCAGTTGATGATACAATTGTTGACGATGATAAAAACACCCCAATTAAAATTATTGATTGCTCTTCTATTGAGGAAGATGAAGCACCAAATTATGATTGTGTTTTGGATAATCATGCTGCAGAAACTCAATATGATGATATTTTTCATACGCTATTGTTGGCTCTTACTCAAGTTGAAGATAGTACAAAAGCTCGCAATTTTTCTGCCAGAGGTGTATTACATCCAGCAGACTGTTGGAGTAGTCTCGAGTATGATACGATAAATAAAACGATTATAGTTCATTATGATAGTGCTTATTGCCAAGAAGATGAGCAACTTAGAATGGGTGAAATTAATGTTTCTTATACAGGTTATATTAAAGAGGTAGGTACTGTTATAGTAGGGACACCAGTAGCATTTTATGTTGGTGGAAATTTAAAAAGAAAAAAAATAGATGGCGTAATTACAATCACTAATATGGGATTAAATAGTGCGGGAAAGTATGTGTATGAGTATAAGGTGAAAGATGGAAAGGTTGCTTTTGATGATGATGGGACAATCTCTTGGGAAACAACTAGATACTGGGTTTGGGAAAAAGGAGAAGAGACTAAAAAAAATTATTGGGATGATGTTTTCACTGTTTATGGTAGTGCTAAAGGAGTCACTCGTAGCGGAAAGAATTTTGAAGTAATTTGTGATAAAGATACACCTCAATATTATGATTCAAAGTCAAATTGTTTTTACTTATTTAATTCTAAAATGGCTATTAGGGGAATATTAAATTTTAAGTTAGACAATGAACCTGATTTAACTTTAGATTATGGTTCACAAGCAGATTCTTGCGATAGAAAAGTGAGTGTGTCTAGGTGTAATGGACACACCCATGATTTAACCATTATTCAGTAATTTAACCCCCTCAGGTATGATTTTTTTATACTGTCATCCGAGTAAAAAACAGAGAATTTAAGCAAGTTTGAAATCATCTTGAAATCATCCAATTTATTAAAAGGGCTTCACCGATGGTGAAGCCCTTTATTTTTCCGAAGTTGTTGTTACTACGCAATCACTTCGTTATGCATACTACTAAAAAATCTGGACACCCTGTTTTTTCTCAACTTCTTTCTATGATTCCAAAGAAAATCATAGACCAATCAGTTATAGAGTTTGACTCCGATAAATACTATAAAACAATGACCACTTATAAGCAGTTTGTGTTCATTCTCTATGGCGTACTAAGCCGATGTCATTCTTTAAATAACCTTTGTAAATGCTTGATGTTTTTACATATCTGTCCGAAAGTTTTTGAAAATCATTCTCATTTACATGTAACAGTCACATAATTAAGTTGTTAATTCTATATTCTAGCTAAAAAAGCCCTTAATTATATTATCGAGAGTTTAGGTTTAGACTCATTTGAAGACCGTTGCAAAACCCTTGTAGTCAATTCTCTCTTTTTATATCCGTTATTTTT
>CAZEGV010000070.1:0-11821 GCA_964511645.1 uncultured Cytophagales bacterium | reverse complement strand
GCAAAAAACAATTCAATCTAAATTAGACTCATATTATAGTTAAACTGGTATAATACCATTTTAACTATAAGATAAGTCATTTATCCTGTTTGTTTTTACACTCTCTTCGTTAAAATAATTTACCGTAACCAGTTATGCTAAATCATTTTTCCTCGATATTGCAAAAAACAATTCAATCTAAATTAGACTCATATTATAGTTAAACTGGTATTAGTGATAAAGAAATAGAGTTAGAGGTTCAGCGAGAGCTTTTAAAAAAAAAGTTTGGGACGTCCGATCCAAGAAAGATTTAGTAGACCGTACTTATGAAAAAAATACTTCTGTCAAAAATATTATTTTATAACTACATTTATCTGTTTTAAACAATCAAAGAGGGGTGTTTCAATTATTTTGACAAATAGCCTACAATTAAATATTTGTTAAAGCGTGTTTGCGATTATGATACTTTGTGCACATTCCCTACATTTGAGAGATTTATTACGAATAAAACAACAATGGATAAATATTCTTACATCTCTAATGCACATCCTACTTATATAGATGAGCTATATGTGAAGTACCAAGAAGACCCTAGCTCAGTTGATGAGTCTTGGGCTCGTTTCTTTGAAGGTTATGATTTCTCTACGGCTCAATTTGGCGAAAGCGATAATACTGGCGGAGGTGTTTTTAACGAAAAAGAAGTAAAAGTTTATAAGCTAATAAGGGCTTACCGTTCTCGTGGGCATTTACGTGCCAAAACAAATCCTGTGCGTGAGCGTAAGGATAGAAAACCGGCACTAGATCTTGAAGATTTTGGTTTATCCACCGCTGATTTAGAAACCACTTTTCAGGTAGGAAAAGAAATAGGAATTGGTGTTGCTAAATTAAAAGATATTATAGTAGCTCTCAAAAAAATATATGAAGGAACTATTGGTTTTGAATATATGTATATCCGCCATAGAGATAGATTAGATTGGTTCCGTAAGAAAATTGAAAAAGAATCTTTGGCATATAAGCCTGAAGCTAATAATGTAAAAAGAATATTATCTAAGCTTAATGAAGCAGTAGTTTTTGAAAATTTTTTACACACTAAATATTTAGGTCAAAAACGTTTTTCACTAGAAGGTGGAGAAACAACTATTGCAGCATTAGACGCATTGGTAAACAAAGGAGCAGAATTAGGGGTAAAAGAATTTGTGATTGGAATGGCTCACCGTGGCCGTCTTAATGTACTTGCCAATATTATGGGCAAAACATACGAGCAGATTTTTAATGAATTTGAAGGAGTAGCACCTGACGAAGGCATGGGAGATGGAGATGTAAAATACCATATGGGATTTGCATCAGAAATCGAAACACCATCAGGAGAGAGTGTTTACTTGCAATTATGTCCTAACCCCTCTCACCTAGAAGCGGTAAACCCTGTAGTAGAAGGATTGGTTCGCTCTAAAGGGGACAGACTATATAATGGGGATAGAAATAAAATTATTCCTATCTTAATACATGGTGATGCGGCAGTAGCTGGTCAAGGAATTGTATATGAGATAGCGCAAATGCAAAAATTAAAAGGTTATGAAACTGGTGGGACAATCCACTTCACCATCAATAACCAAGTAGGTTTTACAACAGATTATGAAGATGCTCGATCATCTATATATTGTACAGATGTAGCTAAAGTAATTGACGCTCCTGTATTTCACGTTAACGGAGATGATCCAGAGGCAGTTGTATTCTGTATGCAAATGGCAATTGAGTATCGTAACAAATTTAACCGTGATGTACACATAGATATGGTCTGCTACCGTAGGCATGGACATAACGAAGCTGATGAGCCTAAGTTTACTCAACCTAAGTTATACGCTACTATTGCCAAACATCCTAACCCTCGTGAAATATATACTCAACAGCTTATTGCTAGAGGAGATATACAGGCAGAGGTTGCCAAGCAAATGGACAAAGAGTTTAGGGCTTTATTGCAAGACCGACTTAATATGGTAAAACAAGAAAGATTACCATATAAATTTCAGGCCACTGAAAAAGAATGGTTAGAACTGCGTAGATCTACTAAAAAAGATTTTGAAAAATCACCTGCTACAGGGATTAAAGACACTACGATTGCAGTAGTTGCTAAAGCACTTACAAATGTCCCTGAACATATCAAAACACTAAAGCAGATTAATAATTTAATGAAATCTCGTAATGAGATGTTCTTTAATAAAAAAGAGTTGGATTGGGCTTCTGCGGAATTATTGGCTTTAGGCTCTTTAATGTTAGACGGAAACTTTGTTCGCCTTACAGGACAAGATGTACAACGTGGAACTTTCTCATCTCGTCATGCAGTAATTAAAGATATAGAAACTAATGAATCTTGGAATTACCTTAACGGTATGGAAGGTGATTATCAACCTTTCGAAATATATAACTCATTATTATCAGAATATGGTGTTTTAGGTTTTGAATTCGGATATTCGTGGGCACATCCTAAAACTTTAGCCATTTGGGAAGCACAATTTGGTGATTTCGCAAATGGAGCCCAAGTGATGATTGATCAATTTATTGCTACAACAGAGACAAAATGGGGTAAACAAAATGACTTGGTAATGTTATTGCCTCACGGACAGGAAGGACAAGGACCAGAACATTCTTCTGCACGTCTTGAACGTTTCTTAGATATGTGTGCGGCTGATAATATTCAAGTGACTAATATCACGAGCCCAGCTAATTATTTTCATGCTTTACGTCGCCAGATGGCTCGCCCATTCCATAAGCCTTTGGTTGTAATGTCGCCTAAATCATTGCTTCGTCATCCAATGGTTGTTTCTAAATTGGAAGAATTCAAAAAAGGTGGATTTAAAGAAGTAATTACAGATTCATACGCTTCCGCTAAAATGGTGAAACGTATTTTATTCTGTTCAGGAAAAGTGTATTACGATTTATTAGAACGTCAGAAAAAAGAAAAAAGAAAAGATGTCGCTATTGTAAGAGTAGAACAGCTTTATCCATTACCTGAAAAACAAATTCAGAAAGAAATAGATAAATACAAAGGTGCTGAGATTATTTGGGCACAAGAAGAGCCAGAAAACCAAGGAGCTTGGGCATTTATTTTAAGAAGATTCTATAACAAAATTAATATAAACGTAATAGCAAGAAAAGCATCGTCCTCTCCTGCTGTGGGTTATATTAATATATACAAACAACGCCAAGAAGATCTTGTGACAAGAGCATTTACATTAAAAAAATAAATTTAAAAATACTTAAAATAAATATATCATGGCTATTGAAATGAAAATCCCTTCAATAGGGGAATCAATAACTGAAGTAACAATTGCACAATGGCTTAAAGCCGATGGCGATTATGTTGAAGTAGATGAAATTATTGTAGAGCTAGAAACTGATAAAGCAACACAAGAATTTCCTGCTGAAGCAAGTGGAATACTTCGTATTAAGGCACAAGAAGAAGATGTAGTAGAAATCGGTGCTGTCATAGCAACAATAGAACCTGCCGAAGCTCCTGCCACAGCTTCTGCACCAACTACGACTACTACAAGTAGTGCAGCACCAAAAAGCACTGGTGAGATAAAAGATATGATTGTACCTCCAGTAGGTGAATCAATTACAGAGGTTACTCTTGGAGGTTGGCTCAAAGTCGATGGGGATTTTGTAACAATGGATGAAGAAATTTGCGAATTAGAATCGGATAAAGCTACTTTTGAATTTCCTGCGGAAGCACAAGGGATTTTGAGACACGTAGCACAAGAAGGTGATACTATCGAAATAGGAGGAATTATCGCCAAAATAGAGGTGATGGATGGTGAAGCACCTGTAACAGGATCGGTTACTACTCCAGTTACAAGCACAGCAAATACTAGTGACACTTCTCACGCTGCTGGACATCCTTCTCCGGCTGCCGCTAAAATCTTATCTGAAAAAGGAATTAACCCTGCTACCGTAACAGGTACAGGAGTAGGTGGAAGGATCACAAAAGAAGATGCAGAGAAAGCACAAAAAACTACCCAAAAACCAGTAACTAAGCCAGAAGCCTCTGCTCCAGTAGTATTAGGTGAGCGTTCTAAAGAGCGTAAAAAAATGTCTGGAATGCGTAAGACAATTGCACGTCGCTTGGTGGCTGTAAAAAATGAAACGGCGATGCTAACTACTTTTAACGAAGTAGACATGAAGCCTATCATGGATTTGCGAAAGCAATACAAAGAGATGTTTAAAGAAAAGAATGAAGTCAATCTTGGTTTTATGTCATTCTTTACAAAAGCTTGTGCTCTGGCACTACAAGAGTGGCCTTCAGTAAACGCTCAGTTAGATGGCAATGAAATTATCGAACATAATTATGTAGATGTTTCTATTGCTGTATCTACACCAAAAGGATTAGTAGTGCCGGTTATCAGAAATGCGGAAAAACTTTCTTTTGCAGGAATCGAAAAAGAAGTAGTACGTTTGGCAAGAAAAGGTAGAGATGGTAAAATCACAATGGATGATATGTCAGGAGGAACTTTCACTATTACTAATGGTGGAATATTTGGTTCTATGTTATCTACGCCAATCATTAACGCTCCACAATCAGCTATATTAGGCATGCATAATATTGTACAACGCCCAGTAGCAATTAATGGTCAAGTTGAAATTCGCCCAATTATGTATTTGGCTCTTTCTTATGATCACAGAGTGATTGATGGTCGTGAGTCAGTAAGCTTCTTATACAGACTAAAAGAATTACTTGAAGATCCTTCTAGGATGTTATTAGAGATATAAGGATAAAACTGAATTTCAATACAATGAATTTTGTACAAACTTAACACATAAAATATGTACGACGTAACAATAATCGGATCAGGACCTGGGGGATATGTAGCAGCAATAAGGTGTGCTCAACTGGGTTTTAAAACAGCTCTTATTGAGAAATATTCTACCCTTGGCGGAACTTGCTTGAATGTAGGGTGTATTCCTTCTAAGGCTTTATTAGATTCTTCGGAGCATTATCATAATGCACTGCATAATTTTGAAGCCCACGGTATTAAAATTAGCAAACCTAAAATTGATCTGGCAAAAATGATTCAGCGTAAAGATGACGTAGTTTCTCAGACTACTGCTGGGCTTGATTATTTGATGAAAAAAAATAAAATAGAAGTGCTGAGAGGGGTAGGTTCTTTCGTTAACGCTACTACTATTAAGGTAACAGATGACAAAGGAAAATCAAAAGAAATTCAATCTAAGCATACAATTATTGCAACAGGATCTAAACCGTTGATGTTGCCATTTGTAGAATTTGACAAAAAGAGAGTATTGACTTCTACAGAAGCTTTAAAGCTAAAAGAAGTGCCTAAGAAATTCATCGTTATTGGTGGTGGAGTAATTGGCTTAGAGCTCGGGTCTGTGTATGCACGACTTGGTGCTGAGGTAGAAGTAATTGAATATGCTGATGCACTTATCCCTACAATGGATAAAATGCTTGGTAAAGAAATTCAAAAAGTTTTGAAAAAAGAAGGTTTTACTTTTCATTTCAAACACAAAGTAACAAGTGTAAAAACAGTAGGTAAACAAGCTGTTATAGAAGCAGAAAATGCTAAAGGAGAAAAAATCACCTTCAAAGGAGATTATTGCTTAGTCTCTATTGGTCGTAAACCTTATACTGATGGCTTAGGATTAGAAAATGCTGGAGTAAAAGTAGATGAAAGAGGTAGGGTAGACGTTAATGAAAATTTACAAACCTCTGTTCCTAATATCTATGCTATTGGTGATGTTATAAAAGGGGCAATGCTTGCACACAAGGCCGAAGAAGAAGGTGTATTTGTAGCTGAAAAATTAGCAGGACAACACCCTCACATTCATTATAACCTAATCCCAGGTGTTGTATATACTTGGCCAGAAGTAGCCGCAGTTGGTGCTACCGAAGAAGAGTTAAAAGCAAACGGAACTCCTTACAAAAAAGGTGCTTTCCCTTTTAAGGCATTAGGTAGAGCTAGAGCATCTATGGATTTAGACGGGCAGGTAAAAGTATTGGCTCATAAAGACACAGATGAGATTTTGGGAGTTCATATTATTGGACCTAGAGCTGCAGATATGATTGCTGAAGCAGTTGTAGCAATGGAATTTAGGGCATCAGCAGAGGATTTAACGAGAATATCTCATGCTCATCCAACATTTACAGAAGCAATAAAAGAGGCGTGTTTGGCAGCAACAGATAATAGGTCTTTGCATATGTAGTATGCTCATTATATTTGAAAAAAAAAGAGCTTTTAATGAAAATTAGAAGCTCTTTTTTATTGAATCAAAAACTGTTTACACAAAAGATTTTCATACTGCTGTGATTTTTTATAATTTGCAGTATTATTAAATATTCATCATTATGGAAAACATTACATTATTTTTAACAGCAACAATCCCTGCCACTTTGGTTCTTTTTGCTATGTACTTGGCTATGAAGTCTTTTTTGGACAAAGAAGCTAAAATCAAAATGATTGACAAAAAGCTCAATGTACAAGAAACTGTATTACCTATTCGTTTGCAGGCTTATGAACGTATGTGTTTATTTTTAGAAAGGATTTCTCCTAATAACCTTGTATTAAGAGTAAATGATGCTTCATTTACTTCGGCACATTTACACGCTATTTTATTACAAGAAATCAGAGAAGAATTTACTCATAACTATGCACAGCAGATGTACTTAAGTGATACTGCATGGTCAGCAGTAAAGCAAGCCGTAGAATCCCTCACAATGCTTATTAACGATGCGTCTTCTAGAATCTCAGGAGAAAACACATCTATTGATTTGGCAAGGGCAATTTTTGAGCGAATGGCACAGGAGAAAATTGATCCAGTATATGCTGCTTTGGCTATTGTCAAAAATGAAGCTAGACAATTATTTGATTAATGAAAGTAGCTATACAGGGAGGTAATGCTTCCTTTCATGACATTGCCACTAGGTTTTTTTTTAAAACCGAAAATTTTACGATTGATTGTAATGATACTTTTCGTGAGGTTTGCGAAAAACTAGACAAGGGAGAAGTAGACTATGCTTTAATGGCTATCGAAAATTCTATTGCAGGTTATATTTTGCCTAATTTTTCTTTAATTCAAGATTATGGCTTAAATATAGTTGGAGAGTATAAATTGCGTATTAAGCAAAATTTGATGGTTTTACCTGGGCAGGACATCACTCAAATTACAGAAATAAAATCTCATTATATGGCATTACTACAATGCAAAGAATACCTTAACGAGTACCCTCACATAAGTATTAAAGAATATCACGACACAGCAGATGCCGCTAAAGACATTAAAGAAAACCAATTAAAAGGCGTAGCAGCAATTGCTGGAGAACTAGCGGCAGAACGGTATGGATTAGAAATATTAGCCCCTAGCATCGAGACAATTAAACTCAACTATACACGATTTTTTGTCCTCTCAAAAAAACAAAAACATTATCACCCTCGTGCAGAACTTAACAAATCAACATTAAGCTTTGAGTTGCCTCATCAAGTAGGTGCTTTGGCAAAAGCCTTAGAGATTATTGTTGGTAATAATGTGAATTTATCTAGTATACATTCAATACCAATTATTGGCAAACCAGATCAATACACTTTTTATATCGACTGTGTGTATGATGATTACATTAAAGTATTAAAATGTTATGAAAACTTATCTAAACTTGTAGTTAATCCTACAATATTGGGTGAGTACAAAAAATTTGAAATAGATTACACAGGATTAGAAGCATACAAGATAGAGAAATGATTATTTCGGCAGCAGACCGCCTAACTGGCGTAAAAGCATATTACTTTGCACAAAAACTAGAGGACATTAGAGGAATGATAGCCGAAGGGAAGGATGTTATCAATTTTGGAATTGGGAGCCCCGATTTACCCCCTGATGAAAGTGTAATACAAGAACTTTCAGATAGTGCTAAGGGCCACAGTAATCATGGATATCAAGCCTACAAAGGTATTCCAGAGCTAAGAGAAGAAATGGCTAACTGGTACAAAAGCACTTATAATGTTCAACTAGACGCTAAAGACAATATATTACCTATGATGGGTTCTAAAGAAGGAATTCTACACGTCACATTGGCTTTTGTGAATCCTGGAGATGAAGTCTTAGTCCCTAATCCAGGCTACCCTACTTATACTTCTCTTACCAGGTTACTAGGAGGGAAAACCTGTTATTACGACCTTAAAGAAAGCAATAACTGGTATCCAGATTTTGATGAAATAGAAAAACAAGACTTATCTAAAGTCAAAATCATGTGGCTCAATTATCCACATATGCCAACTGGAGCTCCTGCCCGTAAAGATGTTTTTGAGCAGTATATCGCTTTCGCTAAAAAACACAAAATTCTTTTGTGCCACGACAATCCTTACAGCCTTGTACTGAACAAACAAAGACCAATAAGTATCCTTTCTTTGAAAGGTGCGGATGAGGTAGCCATTGAATTTAATTCTTTTTCTAAATCACATAATATGGCTGGCTGGAGAGTAGGGATGTTTTTGGGTAAAAAAGAATATGTAGACCTTGCTCTTCGAGTGAAAAGTAATATTGATTCTGGGATGTTTAAAGGCATTCAAGAAGCTTCTATCAAAGCTTTACAGCTAGACAATGCTTGGCACCAAGAACGCAATGCTATTTATGCCATTAGAAGAGAGTGGTGTTATAAAATTCTTGATTTACTTGGCTTTGAGTACAATACCTCTCAAGAAGGTTTATTTGTCTGGGCAAAGCCAAAAGCAGATAATGCTATACAAGACATTCCCGCGTTTATAGACAAGATTTTAGCCGAAAGGCATGTTTTTTTCACCCCTGGGATGATTTTTGGTTCTAATGGAGAAGGTTTTATTAGACTCTCTCTCTGCGTACCAGAAGACAGGATGAAAAAGGCGTATGACAGGTTAAATGTTACTCTCCAATATTGATTGAATATTCATATTTGTCAAGCCGTTGAATTCCGCTGAAGTTGAATTTTACTGGGTGTTTCTTACCTAATGCTGTAATTATTTTCACGCCTAATAGATCTTCATCCCCAAGATATTTCTCTATTTCTAAATAATCTCTGTTTTTGAAAGCAGAAATTATTTGTTGGTAATAGACCCTAATTATTGGATCTATTTGTTCAATTGGAGTTTCAGAGTCTTGCTCAATAAGGAAAAAGAGTAAATCACTTTCAATTAAGTTACTGCCTGTTGAAATCCAAAATTTTTTCTCTCGTATTTTTTCATCTAACTTTAGCTGTTTGCTAAATAAAAGATGATTGAGACTTAAAGAGTCATTCGTTTTATAAACAAGGATTAAAATTTCGTCATTTTTAGTTGAAAAATGACTAATACCAGTTTAACTATAATATGAGTCTAATTTAGATTGAATTGTTTTTTGCAATATCGAGGAAAAATGATTTAGCATAACTGGTTAAGGTAAATTATTTTAACGAAGAGAGTGTAAAAACAAACAGGATAAATGACTTATCTTATAGTTAAAATGGTATAACATCCTCACTTAAATTAATTGCTTTGACCGTAATACTTAAAGAGTCGGGTATGGATAGCTGAATACTTTCTTCCTTATTAAGAGAAATTTGCTTATGTGCTCCCTTGCAAGATGTAGTAAGGACAGCTAATAATAGTAGTAAAGAAAATATTTTTTGATTTAAGTTAAGAAAAAAAAACATCCTTAATCTCGTCACCGCTTTTGACTGTATAATCATAAGGTGTATATTGTATTGAGTAAGATTATCTAAATTTAGGTGTTAAGCCACCATTTTTTAATATTATTTTTCTCTAAAATATTTTAATCCCTTTTTTTTCCGTAATCGATTCTTGCCACACTATGTTTATTTAATGAACTAATCTTCATTTTTACTACTTAAACCCCTATGTAATATTTAGAATTACATAGGGGTAATAATTAGTTATGATTTGGTTACCTGTTTATCAGTTTAATTACTTTTTGTTGCTGATTGCCTGTTAGTTTAACAAAATAAACTCCTTTACCGAAATCAGTTAATGAAATTTGAACTTCTGATTTATTAATATTACTCAAGCTGTAAACTTTTTTTCCTGTAACATCAAATATACTGATTGTTGTAATTGAAGGTTCAATATTAGAAATCGTTACGTTTCCATTAGTAGGATTTGGAGATAGCTGAATATTTTTCCCGAAGCTACTTTCGTTAATACTTAAAACATTAATGTTTACACAAACCGAAGTATCAGAACAAGAACCCATTGTTACAATTACGGCGTAATCTCCGTTTGCAGTTGCAGTGTACGTAGCATTTGTTTTCCCTGCAATAATTGTGCTACCATTGTTACAATTTATCCATTGATAAGTTGCTCCTGTTTGGTTAGAAGTTATATCGAAACCATTTGTAGTTGTCGATGTATCAATAGCAGGTAAAACTATAACAGTAATTGACGTTTCAACTGTGTTACAAGTTCCCGCTAAACGAGCATAATAAGTTGTTGTTGTAGCTGGACTAACACTTAAAGGGTTAGATCCACCTAGGTTAGAACCTATTCCTCCAGCACCTGTGTACCAAGTTAAAGTAGCTCCTGAACCAGCAGTTACACCATTAGCAGTTACATCTACTGAAGTACTTGCACAAACGTTGTTTGTACTAGCTGTTGCAGAAGTAATACTTGACGCTGTTTTATCTACTATAACAGTATAGGAACCACATAACCCTGTAGATTCATCTACACAACCTGCTCCATCTTCTCCTCTTATGTAATAAGTAGTCGTAACAGATGGTGAAACTACTAATGAATTACTTGCTGTGGTTGCTAATTGAGTTACTCCACAAGATGAAGTATATATATGCCAAAGAGTTGCATCATTTAAATTTCCCGTCCACGATAAAGTTACATCGGTACTTGGACAAATATTATTTGTTAAGACTGTTGGTGATGGTACACTTGGATTAGTACAGGGAGCAGGACAAGTTACTGATGGAGAGTAAGCCCCGACAGAAATACTAACTGTTGCAGTTGATCCATTATCTCCACTCCAGTTACCTGAAGGAAATGGAGAGTTGATTAATGCTCTCAGTGTAGCAGCAGTTCCCGTTAATGTCCCTATATATTTATTATTATCATTTTCATGACTCGCAGGGCTGTGCAAAGAAATACAATTAACTCCATCAGTTAATCCGGGGGGTAAGTGACATTGAGCAACTCCAGTTGAGTTATATGTTGTCGTTGTCCATCCGTTTGATTCTCCATCTGATAAATCATCATTTAAATGAATTCCTGCTATAAAAGTTGTACTACCAATAGCTGATCTTGCTCCAGTAGCTTGATAAGCTAAGACTTGGTCTCCACTACTTAAGTTCCATCCAGAACCAAAAAGTATACCTGACATCGTTCCTCCACCAATTGCAACTAGATTATTAGTAGAACCATCTTCATAAACATGTACAATAGTGCCACAAGATATCCCTCCTAAAGGTGCAGTCCAACTATAGTGATTTTCAGTATTTCCAAACCAAGTCATAGAGTTAATATTTACTCCTTGATCGGTAAAATAAATGATTTCACCAGCAGGTATTGCTTTAAGTGCAATCCATGTAAAACTATGATCTTCTCCAGCAACTGGACCAGCATCTTCATTTACACCAATTATAGCTATATCTCCAGCAGAAAGCGTTTGAGCATTAATAATTTGATTTCCTAAAAGGAAAATAGAGCACGCAAGTAGTATTTTTTTCATAACATTTATTTTCTCTTAGTAAGAATTTTTTTTTAGTATCTGAAAGACAGCTGAATTCAAGTCACAAATGCAACTTTTTAATTATACCAGTTTAACTATAATATGCGTCTAGATTAGATTGAATTGTTTTTTGCAT
>CAZEGV010000069.1:0-11959 GCA_964511645.1 uncultured Cytophagales bacterium | reverse complement strand
AGTGTAAAAACAAACAGGATAAATGACTTGTCTTATAGTTAAAATGGTATAAAATACTTTCTGTTATCTTTAAATTCATTAATCTTCCCATAAACAAAAATACTAATAATTAGACTTATATTATAATTTAATTGGTATAAATTAAATATAAAGAGTAGATGTACCCTGCTGTTATTGTGATGGCAGATAGCAAAAATGCGATTTCTTTTTTTAATTTAACATACTCAAAATCAAATATAGCTGAGACTAAAATAGCAGCTACGGGAACAAGTAAGAAAAACAGGCTGTAATCGAGAATAGGGCTGAGAATTAAAAGAAGAAAAAAACCAAAGAGGGTAGCTAGAAAGCTTGCGAAAGAACGTCTCTGAAAATTGATATAAACTTGAGTGAACAAAGCTTTTTTAATACCTAAGACAGCAATCAATACTATAGATGAAAAGGATGTAGCGATTCCTATTGCTGTTAGTTCACTTTTTTTGGCAAAAGAGTAGGCGTGTAAAAACACATCTGTACTGATAGCTAGTAAAGATTGATTCCAGAAGAAGAATACCGCCACACATAATAATGGAAAGAAGATGCCGTATAAGAAAATAATATATGCCTTGATCCTAAGGTGACTATATGCTACTAAGATAAGCATGAAGGGGAGTGTATAAACCAATACTGGAACATAAAATAAAACTGCAATGCTTAGGTGTATTCCAACAGTGTAAATAGTTTCTTTTTGATTTTTGTCAAGAATAATGGAAATGGTTTTGAATATTGCAATTAGAATAAAGGTAGTACTAAGTAGTACGGGGCTGAGGGTCATAAACTCTATATTGCACGAAGCAATAATAATGTATACGGCCGCAGGCATGAAGCCTTGGGTGTTGAGTATACGAAGACGCAAAACTCCATAGTTAAAAATCATTGCTTGAGCGAAGATGAGTAGGATACTGAGTACCCTAAGTGCTAAAAATGATTTGCCAAACAAGAAAATAATTATATTAAAGGATATAGCAGATAAGGGTGAAATATAATCGGCAACGTTCCTGTATTGTAATATTCCGCTGCTTATGCTCTCCCCAATTAATAGATTTTGAAGTTCTATATCCATATAGTGATGGTGACTAAGTAAAAAAGGTAATCGGATGAGTACAAGTACTATGAAAATAGCGATGGGTCTGGCGATATCATTGATGGATAAAAATCGAAGCATAGACCAAAGGTAGTTAAGTTATTTGAATTATGGTTTATTTAAGTTGAAGATAAAAATTGGCTAAGTTCTGCATTAGGGATTGCAACGACATCCTTTTTTATCCTAAGACAATGACTTGAAAAAAAGATACAGTGTAAAGCCCGACCCCAGAAGAGTAGCGGATGGGGAAATGTCATTATGAATTTTAATTAATCATTTTGTGTAGAATAGAGTGTTTTTTTGTATATCTTGTTTTTTTATTGTTTGAACTAAACGAATAAATTATGTCCAAAGATGCTCATCATATTAAATTAGAACATATCAATAATCTAATCGCTGTTGCTTACGCAGACGGAACGCTAGACGATGATGAAAAAGATTTTTTGTATGAGCGAGCAGAAGAGTTCGAAATCCCTACAGAGGATATAAAGAAATCGTTGGAGAATGCTAGAAATTTACAATTTGTAGTGCCTCAAAATGTTGATGACAGAGAAGACCAACTAGCAGACATTGTGTTTATGATGATGATAGATGGGGATATTCATGATAAAGAGTATGATTTATGTTTGAGTATTACTAATCGTTTAGGCTTAGAAAAAGAAGATCTAGACGATGTGATTTCTCTTACAAAACGTTTATGGGATAGTTCTGTAAAATAATTTTAACTTTAAATTTTTAGCGAAAGCGTAATAAAACGATATAAAAAATGAGAACTGGTAGTTATTTAATTGGATTGATTATTTTGTTGATTTTTTCTAGCTGTAAAAAAGAGAACACTAACCTTACTGAGTTAATTCCTAAAAATACTCCAATGGTAATCAGTATAGATCTTGGAGCAATTAAATCTAAAAATACTGATTTGGCAAGTGTAATGGCTTACGTGACAGGTGATAAAAACAAGGGTTTAGAGAAAATTTTAAACTCAGGAATAGATTTAGATGCGGAGGCTTATATTATATATTTAGCAGACGAACTCAATGCAACGGCTGTCCTTTTTTCTCTTTCGGATGAAAGTAAATTTACAAAATCACTTAAGAAAGAGGGCATTAAGTTTACATCGGAAAAAGATGTTAATATTGCCGAGATAAAGGACAAAGGAGTACTAGCTTGGAAAGAAGACAGGGGAGTTTTTCTTGGGGAAAATCGTATAGAAAATCAGTTTGACATCATAAAATCTATTTTATCTGGGACAAAAGAAACTTCGTTATCTGCTACTAACGAAAAGTTTAAAAACAGAGAAAACACCGATAGTGACATTGATGTTTGGTGTGATTTAGAAGCTTTGTCTTTAAATGCTGATTTACCGTATTTGGATGAAGTCAACTTAACCGATGTTTATATTAGCTCAGGTATTGACTTTGAAGATGGGGAGATATTGGTTCATAATCTATTAGAAACCAATGAAGAATTGCACGAGTTTGTACAACTATTAGATGGGGAAATAGACGCTGATATAGCAGAAGTAGTACCAGGAGATCACTTGACAGGGGCTTATGCTTTGAGCTTGGATTTGGATAAATTAATGCAACTCTTAGAGCAAAAAGATTTGTTACCTTTACTTGATAAACAGCTAGAGCCATTTAACATCAAAGCAAAAGAACTTAAACAGGTGCTAACAGGAGATGCTTTGCTGACTATCAACGATCTCTCTGCAATGCTCCCTTTTGACTATAAAGCTTCGCTCGCTATTGGAGTTAAAGATGATGTAACTGCAATTATGATGCTGGATAAAATGTCTGGTTTTTTTGACAAATATGATGAAGATAAAAAATATTATACTAGCGGGTATTTGGCAGCAAAAGCAAAAGATAACTTTGTAGTATTAGTTGGTCCCTCTATTCCTTATGCGAAAGAATTTTTTACAGAGGGGGGAGAAACATTAGAGGAATCGGGGTATAAAATAAAATCTGGAAAACTATCTTTAAAAATAGATAAATTACCTCAAATGCTATTAAAAAATGGGATTGGAGACAATCCTTTTTTAGAAAAAATATCTGAAATTATCTCGACAAGAAAGATAACAAAAGAAGGAGTAGAGAATGAATTTATCATTAGGCTTAAGGAAGAAAAGAAAAATAGTTTCTCGGTGTTAATGCAGTCGGCGAGTGATAATATGTAGTTTGCGGTTAAATATCCAAAGATGTTAATAGGAGTAATTATACTTTTAATAATTTATGCGGTTATAGTTACTGTCAGCTTGATAATAATTATAAGTACTCGTTATATGATTGAAAAAGAGTTGGGTAGTAAGAGTATAAGCGGTATGTGGTCTGTTGGGACTTATTATATGCAACTACCTTTCCCAATAGAATTAAAAACCAAAAAAAAGAATATTTTAGATATTCAGAAAAAGCACAATCAATTCATATCTGTTTTTTGGTTAGGACAAATACTACTAATTATTTCATTAATTTTATTTAACCTTAATGAATAATGAAATTAAAATAAGCAGTTGTAACAAGTATACAACACTGTATAGGGCGAGTTATGGTAAAATGAAAGCTCAGAGTCTTTAATTGAGAGTCCGCCAAACACTAAATATTACAACCGGCTATTAAATCCAAAAACAGGAAATAATATTCTATTTTCAATTTTTTTCATTTTTCCTAAGCCCAAATCCATGCTCCATTTTTGAAAGCTAAGCCGACCTATATAAGTGTAAATCGGGACTGTTACCAAGCCATTAACTGGAACATAAGCATTGTCACTAATGAAATAGAAGTTTTTGAAAATTTTAAACTGACCACTAAGGGTATAATAATAATCTTGTTTGTATTTGGGTGTTCTTAATGTTGCTAAACCAATCGTAAGGTTATTGCGTCTGTTTCCGTAAGTAAGTAAAGCTTTAGCAGAAAATAGTTTATTGATTCCAGAGCTAATGGCTAGACTGGTTACCAATCCAATCCGTAACTTCTTTTTTAGTTGAGTGCTGTATTTTACTCTCGTATAAAACCCAGCTCCGTTTATAACCGTAGCAATAGGAAGTCCTATATCTATATGCTTTGTGAGTCCGTACTCTATCCCGTTGACAAGGAAATATTTATTGCTATACTGAAAAATACCTTTTCCTAAAGCGTAAGCTGAGGTACTAAAAAAATAGTTGTTTGATGAAATTGGTCTGAACCAAATAAAATGATTTTTTTCTAAATCATAAATAGATATGACAGAATCAAGAGAGGCTGTGAGAATCGCAGAAGAGTCTACTTGAGAGTAAAAAACATGAGAAGAATTAAGATCCTGAATATTAACTACTAGTTTGGAATATTCAAAATGGATGCTTCCTTGCTTGTTTTGGGCTAAAATAAGTAAAAAACTAAAAAGAAAAGCTAATAAAAAACTAAGCTTCAACATCAGTAAACGGTCCCTTTATAATAAATTTTGGAGTTGTTGTTCCCAAGATCAAACCTTATGTTATTATATTTCACACCAAAAGTTTTTACGTTATGAGCGATATTACTTATGGAAACTCCATCTACAAATCCTTTGAGGTTTCCATAAGCATCTATATATACTACAGTTTGGTAATCTACTACTACGCTAGAAGGGATGAAGCTTTCTAACGTGGTAGTTTTTCCTTTATAAAAAACCTTAAACAAATTATCTTGCTCAAAAGTCAAGACATCATCTATGGCTTTTACTTTTTTTGGTTCAAACAAACCTAATGTTTTCATCTCTCCTTTATAAAAAACCTTAAACTCATTATTATTGCTATAATAAGCCACATAATCATCTCCTATATAATAGGCTAAAGGTACAAAATCTTCTAATACCTGATGCTTCCCTTTATATACAACTTCAAAGGTCTCAAGATTTTCATTAATATAACAGATTGTATTTTTAGCCACCTTCACCCCTCTTACCGTAGTATTAAATAATATTTCGTTGACAGTACCGTTATAAAACACTTTAAATGATTCATTATTATCTACATAAGCTGCCGTGTTATCGCCTACCCAATAATGAGTGATTTCTCCCGGTACGTTTTCTTCTAACACTATTTTTTTATTCTGATAATAAGCATTAAAACTATTTTCTAATTGATCAAAATAAATAACAAGACTGTCTCCTACTTTATAATGACTTGCCCAAGAAGTTAGTAAATTATATTGTCCTTTGTCAAAAGTCATCAACTGTTGCCCTACGTTGAACAATATTAAATCATCCATAGCGTGATAAGCACTAGGATTCGTAAGCCTTGTATTGTAAACCCTTCCTTCTTGGTATACTTTGAGTATTCCTTGATTATTGACATATACAACACCCTTTCCTCCTACTTTATAATTATGAATTGTAGTGTACTCTAGTACTCTTTTGTTTCCTTTCTCGAATACACTAAACGCATTTGTAATGTCATGATAAGCCGTATAGTCCTGTGCAAACAGAATATTAGTCAAACTAAAAAGGAATAGGTAAAATAAAATTTTCATATAATAAAGATATTTATTAGAAGGTAAGCCAAAATCTATGCCAATATTACCAAAATAATTTAAAGATATTATAAGTTTTTAATCGATTCTTTTACTAAGAAGTTATTAAAAAGGTATTTTTTATTAAAAGACATTATAGGTTCTTCTGAAGATATATCCCCTGCCAAAATATTGAATGAACTACACGCTAAGGTTGTAGATACTTTACAGCAAGATAGAGGAGACAATAAAGCTTCTGACAGAACGGAGGATGTAGCCATTATAACTGTTGATATAGGTGTTGTAGAGCTTTCAGGAGCTCACCGACCATTTGTGTCATGTGAGGGACGGAGAAGCTAGGGCAGGGGGTACTCAATATCGTAACTGAGGGAGGTTAAAACATTTCATTTCAAGTAAAAGAAGGAAATTTGATCCTGTTTTTCTCAGACGGATATCCAGATCAGTTTGGCGGACCAAATAGCTTAAAATTTGAACATAAAAAAATTAGAAACATTTTCTTAGAAAACCAGTATACACCTATGGCAGACTTAGAAGGTATTTACAAAACTACTTTTGATAAGTGGCAAGGTAATACTCGCCAAATAGATGATATACTAGTAATGGGAATAAAAGTTTAAAGTAAAATATATTAATGAGCAATCTATCAGTAATTAATGACAGCAAAAGCTATATGGATTTTGTTTATCAGTTTCATAAAACTATGATCACCCAAAACTTGACACTAGTGTATGAAGGGGAAATAAATCAAGAAATAACAAAGGCTTTTACCGCTTTAGCAGAGCGAAAAGTATCTAGTACTGAAGACTCTAGTAAGACTAAAAAACGGCTTTACCACGTAATGGTAGAATGTTTGCAAAACGTAGGAAAACATGCTGATAACGAAAAAACTGGTTATCCAGAGACACCTGGGAAAGGAATTTTTGTAGTTGGAGAGTATAAAGGACAGTACACAGTAACCACTGGCAATGTAATTGCCAATGAGAAAGCTGAAGATGTAAAATCTGTATTGACTAAGATTAACATAATGTCTCCAGAAGAAGTGAAAAAGTATTATAAAAAATCTATAGTAGAAAGTCGCTTGTCGGAAAAGGCAGGAGCTGGGCTGGGCTTTATAGATATTGTGAAGAAGACAGGAAACAATATAGTGTATCATTTTGAAAAAATAAATGACAAAACATGTTTTATGATATTAAAATCTACTATCAATAGAGATTAATACAATAAGGGCGTGTCCCAAAGGGTCGGGCTATCCGCTATATCTTTTTTGTTTTTTTGTTCTATATTTCGACAAGCTCAATATGACACAAAAAAAACAAAAAAGGATGTCGCTACTATCCCTCACGCAAGTTTCGATTGCCGTAGGCAAGGCTTAGGGATCCGTCAGTAGACGGACACGGTGGTAGCAATTGTCTGAACCAGAACGAAGCGAAGCGAGAGTGATGGTGAGTGCGAACAGCCCGACCCAAGCGAAATAGTGAAGGGAAAGCCCCTAAAAATTAAATAACACTAAAAATAACAATGGAAAAAATAATAAGAAAAGCAACTGACGAGACGCCAAAAGTAACCTTAGATGCTGAAGAAGGAATCTTTGAACTCTCAGGAAAATCATTGCCAGAAGATGCAACAGAGTTTTATAACCCTATTTTGGATTGGCTAGATGTTTATGGAATATCTCCAAAAAAAAGCACGACAGTTGTTTTCAAAATGGATTATTTTAATACCGCTTCCGCTAAAATGGTTTTGGACATATTAATGAAATTAGAAGAAATCAATGAAGAAAAAGGTGGCGTTAATGTAGAATGGCATTACTTAGAAGATGACGAAGACATGGAAGAGGCGGGAGAAGAATATGCTGACATTGTGGACATTCCTTTTGAAAACATTGCTTACTAAAAAACTATGAGTGAAGAAATATTACGTGCCCTGATGCAACTATTTGCCATCATATCTAAGCAAGATGATGGCATGACAGAAGCTAAAAAAGAATATGTTCAACGATTTTTGACACAACAACTTCCTTTGGATCAGGTGGAAGAGTATTATTCATTGTACGAAAAAAGTGCAGTAGATAAAAAGAAAAAAGTATCTAGGCTTACCTCAGTAGGTGACTCTGTAAGGACTTTGGGTATCTGCCGAAAAATAAACAAAACACTTACGCAGAAACAAAAAGCAGTCGTGCTTGTTCGTGTATTTGAACTAATTAGCTCTGACAATAACTTTTCGGATCAGCGGATGGCTATTTTAGATACTGTTGCTAAAGTTTTTAAAGTTTCGGATGAGGAGTATGCTTTCATTGAGTCCTTTGTTAAACAAGATAAAATAGAAGACTTAAATGCTTCTAACGCTCTTATTATTACTGATAAAGAACAAACAGATTCTGTAATTAAACACCTTCAGTTAGAAGGATTTGAGGAAGAGATTAACATCATTAAAATTCCTAGTGTTAATTTATACTTTTTGAAATACAATGGTGAGGCAGAGGTGATGCTGAATGGAATTGCTATTCGTAAGCGAAGAATTTATCTGTTTGCAGCAGGAAGTGCCATCAAAGCTTCTCATGGGAAAACTATTTATTATACTGATATCGTCAGTAAATTTATGCAAGAGGGGGTAGAATTTAAGCTTTCTTTTCAGGCTCAGCATATTGATTATCATTTTAAAAATGGAAATATTGGACTTAGAAATATTAATATAGAAGAGGAAGGTGGAAAGTTAGTAGCAATTATGGGAGCTAGTGGGTCTGGTAAAACAACCCTACTCAATGTTCTTTCTGGAATTGAAATCCCTACTTCTGGTCAAGTGCTTATCAATAATACCAATCTCCACCAAGAGAGCGAAAAGCTAGAAGGAGTAATCGGGTTTGTACCACAAGATGATTTACTAATCGAAGACCTTACCGTTTATCAAAACTTATATTTTAATGCTAAACTTTGCTTTAGAGACCTTTCGGAAGAATACTTAGTAAAGTTAGTACTCAAAGTGTTAGATAGCCTTGGGTTAAGTAAAATACGTGATTTAAAAGTAGGTAGTACTTTGAAAAAAACCATTAGCGGAGGTCAGCGGAAGCGACTCAATATTGGGTTAGAATTAATTAGAGAGCCTGCCGTTTTGTTTTTGGATGAACCTACTTCTGGACTTTCGTCTAAGGATTCTGAAAATGTAACAGAATTACTAAGAGAACTTGGACTGAAAGGAAAATTAATATTTGTTGTCATTCACCAACCTTCCTCAGACATTTATAAGTCGTTCGATAAAATTTTATTTTTAGACACTGGAGGTTATCAAATATTTTATGGAAACCCAGTAGAGGCTGTTTCTTATTTTAAAACTATTGACCAGCAAATCAATGCTGAACAGGGGGAGTGCATCACCTGTGGTAATGTGAACCCAGAATCTATTTTTAATATCGTAGAAGCCAAAGTAGTAGATGAATTTGGATCAATTACAGATACTCGAAAACGAATCCCTAAGCGTTGGAATGAACACTTTGTCGAGAATATAAAATTAGAAAAAGTACAAACTATAAATGAAGTACCACCTAAGGCTTTAAATATTCCCAATAAGCTGAAACAGTTTTTGGTGTTTCTGAAAAGGGATGTGAAAGCAAAATTATCTAATCGACAATATGTATTAATCAACTTATTACAAGTCCCTCTATTGACTTTTTTTTTATCGTTCATTATTAGATATACCGATAGTAAAAACACTCAATATATCTTTCGTGAAAACGAAAATCTTCCCGCCTTTATACTAATGTGCATTGTGGTGTCACTATTTGTAGGGCTTACAGTAAGTGCCGAAGAGATCTTCAAAGACAGAAGGTTACGCAAACGTGAAAGCTTCCTTCACCTCAGCAAAGGTAGTTATCTAATGTCTAAAATTACCTTACTATTCACGCTCTCGGCGGTGCAAACATTTTTTTTAATGTTGATAGGAACCCTAATGCTAGGCATCAAGGGTATGTCGGTAGAATATTGGGTAATGTTGTTTTCTATCTCCTGTTTTGCTAATGTACTGGGGCTTAATATTTCAGCTACTTTCAATTCTGCTGTTACTATTTATATCCTTATTCCTGTTTTGATTATCCCACAAATGGTTTTAGCTGGAGCGATGTTTAGCTTCGATAAGCTTAACCGTGCTATTGGGGGTGGGCATCATGTGCCATTAATAGCCGAGATGATGCCGTCTAGGTGGGCATATGAAGGACTCGTTACGGCACAGTATACCAATAACAAGTTTGAGCAATATTTTTATGAGTACGATAGGCGATTAAGCGAGTTTGATTATAAACAAGTACATTATATCCCCGAACTGCGTCACCGTATTGAGTCTGTGCTCAAAGATAAGTTGAAAACTGATAAGCAAGAGCAAGTAAATGCTGACCTCAGCTTATTGTACAAAGAGCTAAAGCAAGAACATGAGGAAAATAAATCTTTTTCTTTTGAAGTCAAAGAAACTCAGTTTACTCAGCAAAATTTTACAAAAGAGTTTGCTAATATAGTCCTTAAGCAACTTGATACCTTAGATGATAGCTATGCAGATAATTTCAATTTCATCTCAGCAGAGAGAGAAAAACAGATGTTGCCTCTGTCGATAATAGACTCTAGCACAGGAAAACCTTTACTATTACAATTAAAGCAAAATTATCAAAATGAATATTTGTCGGACTTAGTCAGAAACAAACGCTTGCCTCACTCAATAGCCGAAGAAGATGGGCGTTTGGTGCAAGTAAGCGACCCTATCTACCAAGTACATCATAGTGAACGTCAGCAATTAAGATACCCGTTTTTTGTTGCTAAAAAATGGTTTTTAGGAAAAATCATTTCTACCTTTTGGTACAACGTAATTGTAATATGGACTTTTACTTTAGTATTTTATATGATGCTATATTTTGATGCCTTTTCTGTCTTGATGAAAGGGCTTAGTTCAATAAAGTCTAAGAAAAGCGTAACCCCAACTACATAAAAACAGTATAAAGCCTTATAAATGAAATTAAAAAAATGAAAATATCATATAAAATAATATTTAGCATAATTACCTCGCTTGCACTATTGGCGAGTTGTGGAAATGCTAAAAATAATACCGAAAAAGATGATTTGGATGATTTATTAGACAAACATATCGAAGAAAAAAAACAAATTGTAGACAAAGCTGTGCAGGATATCCTACATAGTATTCCCTCCCCTGTAGAACTTGCTTCTTTTGTACAGTCTTCTGGCTCAGCTTACACAAATGAGCTACTCAATGACTTAGACAGGGCGGATAGTTACACTACTGATTTTCAAAAAGGTTTGGGATTAGGTGCCTATGGTGCTGACTTAGGTTATGTGAATTTATACCAAAAAACAGGCACTTCTTTAGAATACCTTAATGGTATACGTGGCGTAGCAGATGAGTTAAAGATAGGACAGTTTTTTGATTACGCTACAATTAAGCGTTTGGCAGACAATAGTCATAGTATTGATAGTGTATTGAGCATCTCTACTGAAGGGTTCGAAAAGATGAGTAATTATCTTAAAGAAAAAAAACGCTCACATATAAGTATGGCAATTCTAGTAGGTGGATGGTTGGAATCACTTTATATTGCTACTTATGTAGCAGGGCAGAGCGACAAAAATAACGAAGGGTTGGTAGAAAAAATTGGCGAACAGAAAATTATTCTTGGAGATATCAATCTTTTACTCGAACTTTACAAAGATGATCCTTATGTGGCACAGCTAACTAAAGACATGAGGCAGTTAAAAGGTTTATATGAAAAAGTAAGTATTACTTATGAATATTCAGAGCCAGTAACCAAAGAAGTGGACGGCATGCTAGTTATCGAAAGCAACACCACAAGTATTGTTAACATTAGTGACGACTTACTAAAAAAAATCACTAAAGAAGTAAAATCATTAAGACAAAAAATATATTAATATGAAGAAGATTTTATTAGTAATAACATCATTTCTTATGGTATTATCATCAAACATTAGTCTCTCTCAGTGCATGAGTGACAAACTCCAAAAGGACTGTTCGTCAATGTTAGATTCATATATTTTTGTAAAATCATTTAATGTCAATGAAGCTACCGAAGTATCATACGTTTTTAGTAAAGGTACACAATATGTCATCACCTTATGTGACGAAGCTAGCTCTGACAATGAAAAAATGGTAGTTGAACTTTATGATCGCCAACATAAGTTAGTAGCATCTTCTTATATCAAAAAAACAAATAAACACTACGCCAAAATCGGCTACCCTTGTAATGCTACAGGTGTTTACTATATGAAATACTCTTTTCAAGACGGTTCTGCTGGTTGTGGAGTAAGCGTATTAGGGTTTAAGAGACATTAGTTATCGTTATGGGTTT
>CAZEGV010000068.1:0-12440 GCA_964511645.1 uncultured Cytophagales bacterium | reverse complement strand
AAAAATAACGGATATAAAAAGAGGGAATTGACTACAAGGGTTTTGCAACGGTCTTCCTCTGTTTTTTACTCGGATGACAGTAATTTATATTGTTGACGAACAAAAGAAAACCAGTCAATTACTTTTTTTGTATTGGGAACTTACTCTCTCATAGGTGAAATTAAAAATCATAACCCATTGTAAGATGTACACGAGCTTTGTTTTTAACAAAATTCTGTACTGCCCAAGCAACATCTAGCTTGAGATAGTAGCCAAACAGCTCTGATCTTGCACCCAACCCGTAACTATACAAAAATGGGTTTTGATAATTATTAACTGTTCCTGAAAAAGATTTAGATTTAAAATTTCGTTTATTAATTTCGTTGTCTTTTCTGAAAGGATGTTTGTCATTCCACGTTGTACCCCAATCCAAAAACGAGATAAACTGTAAATGCCTTAAAAACGTAGAATAAACTGGTCCGCTATATAATAACTTTGTAATAGGCACTCGTACTTCAGCATTCATAAGTAAGTGTTTTCTACCATAAGAAAAGTTATAATTAAAGCCTCTCAATCCTGTTACATAGTCAGCAAATAGTACATTGGAGTTATCAAAAGTAGTATTGGTAAACAATGGATTATTAAGATCCTCTGTAGGATTTGTTCGGTTAAACAGCCAATTATCCATCCCCCCCAAAAGATAGGTTTTTGGTGATTTTCCACCAAAACATCCATAAGAAAACCGAGTAGCAAAGACTATTTGCTTAAAAATACGTTGGTAATTTCTAAACTCTATTTCAAATTTATTGAATCCTTCTATTGTGATATTATCCTGATTACTCCCCTGTGCATTGTTAATGTCATAATTAATCCTAAACCGTGTGCCTTGGGGCATATTTTGACCATAAGAAATAGTGTTATCATAAGTAAGACCCACTCCATAATTTAGGTAGTTTCTTTTATTATCTGGAAAAGTATACAACAGCAGGTTAGAAAAAGTAGTGTTAAAATATCCGCCTCTAGCGTAAATTTTGAGGGCATTAGAAAGAGGTCGAGAAACTTCCGCTTGAAAATTATTGCTATAGTAACGCTGAGCAGAAATTTCAGACAGTACAAAAATTGATTTTTTATTATAACTTAAGGAAACATCATTTCTGTACTTAAGCAAACGGTACTCTGCTTGGTAACTACTACTTTTGAAATCTGACAAAGCCATTATACCTGCATTCAGCTGATGATTCCCAAAATATTCGGACATACTACCTTCTGTCCATGCTCCTCCTCCTCGCAATGGGTCAATTACCAAAGATGTTTGCACTGCATCTATACCCATCATAGGGAGATAATCTTTTGGGTAAGAAATTTTATCACTCTTAACGTACTGATGATTATTATACCTTTCATAAGGGTTCTGTTTGCCCACTTCAGCATCAAACTTTAGCCCATCAATACTTAAATTAAGGATACTTTCTTCTTCATTTTGGATGTCCTCAAACTGAGGCTTGGCAGACACCGTTGTTAATCGAGTTTTGTCACTAATATTTAAGTCTTGATTAAATAAATATTCTTTCCCTTTGTACCAAGAAATAAACGCTACCCTTCCCTTTCTTACAGAAGTGTTTTTTGTGTTAGCATTATTAATGTTATAAGGAATCAGCTCTTTGCCTTCTAGCTTATAAATATGGCTCGTATACATCGATGAAATTGTAAGGTAAACTTGACTGCCGTCTAAACTCAAACTTTCCATACTCATGCCTTTTGCTGTATGTCTGTTTAATTTCTTTGATTTTATATCATAAGACCAAAGCCTATACAAGTCATTATATCCCTCTATTTCACTTCCAGTATCTGCTAGCTTTTCAGTTAACCTATTCGATAAGAAATAAATAGTATGGGAGTTGTCTGCAAATCGTGGGCTACGCTCATCATAAGTGTCATATATTAGCGTGTATGCTTTGTTTCGGTTCAGGTGAAACTGATACAGGTTTGTGATTCCTTTTTTGATTGCTGTAAAAACAAATTCTTTCCCATTTGGAGAGAAATCGAAATCCAATATTTTATCAAAAGTAACGAATTTTTTTCGCTCCATTTTTAAGCTTCCTAATTTTTTAATCACCAAGTAAGGTCTACTCTTTTTAGTATACAGAATCCCTATTTCATTTTCGCTTTTCCAAGAAAGTTTTGGTAGACTAGGGTCAGTTTGTTGATCTAACACCCGTGTTCCTCCCATATAAGCTAATTTTCTTTTTTTTGTATTCACATCATAAGTGTAAACCCTAAAAAAACCTTGATCACTAGTAGCAAAAGCATATTTTGTACCCTCTCTATTCCATCTTACATCAGTATATTTTAAATTTTTTCTATTGTTTTTAATCAAAGCATTTTTTCGTACTAACTCCGTGCTATTTTTATTGTTTGCTTCTGCTAAAACTTTGTAGTAAGCTCTCCAGCCCACTACTAAACTCTCAAAACTAATTCCTAAACTAGAGGTAATTGCATCCTCTTCAGACCTAAAGATTCTTGCCATGTTTAAAATATTTGGGATATTTGAAATCCCATACTTTTTGGCTATATACGACCACATCGACTGCCCAAGTATAAACGCTCTCTCTCCTTCATACTTTGTGGGGTCTTTTCTACCTTGTTGCACTTCCTGAAAAGCCAAATTATACATCTCTACAGTTTCTCCATAAGCGATATACCTAGCTCCTCCCACAGTAAACCAATCAGGTAAATTAATCAAATGAGCATTTTGGATAGATTCTCTAAAGCTATCCCCATAAGACATCAGGCGGATATAAAGCTTAGCTACCTCATATATTAAGTCTTTTTGGTATTGGATTTGATCGCCGTCAAAAGCAATTTCTATTTTGGATTTAATTAGCTCTGTTTGTCCACCATATTTTACGTCAGTTTGCAAACCAATATTACTTTGCTGTTTATCCGCAATAGAGGTATATATAATTACATCTACATGACTACGAGGAAAGTACCCTGTTTGCTCTAACAGATAATCAAATTTGTCTTCTAATACTCGAATAGCGTCATGAGCAAGGCTATTGCCCCCAGGATAATAGTATACTCTGTAATGCTTAGAGCGAATCATTTTCCAATTTCTTTGCTCGTATTGTACACGATTTTTCCCAAATAAATGCTCTCGAGGCTGTGCAAATAGTGAGACAGAACTCATCACAGACATTAATACTAATATGTAAATTCTATTTTTCAAATAATTACTCGCAATCCCTTTTAGACCTTTTTATAACGATTGATATCAACTTCTTTGTATAAAGATATGTCTTTTTCGATGAAATCAATTAAGTGGCATGCAAAATATGGACCTAATGTCACACCCTTACTTCCAAACCCATTAAGAATATAGATGTTTGAATATTCTGGATGCCTACCCAAATAAGGTTTTCTGTCCTTCACAGTAGGTCTAATGCCTACTCGCTGTTCAATGATTTTATAATTTACGCTTAATATATCGTCTAGTTTTTTGATAAGAAAATCTCTTCCTTCTTTGCTTAACTCTTTATCATATTTATGACTAAACGAAGCTCCCACCAAAAACTGCCCATTTCCTTTCGGTAAAATAAAACAATTTTTATTGATGATGTATTGCTCAGGCAAGTCTGCTTCTATCAAGATCATCTCGCCCTTGGTTGGGTGAAAGGGTAGCCAAGAAAACAAATCATTCTCAGTAGCATGATAGCCTTGACAAAAAATATAATGTTCGGCATCAATATCCTTGATGTTTAATTTTTGATTATCGTATACAAAATCATCATTAGCTATTTTCTTACAGGAGTATTTATCTTTTTTTTTTAAAAACTTTCGTACTGAATGGATGTACGCCTTTGTGTCAATAGCTCCACTTTTGAGGATGTTAATTGTCCCAAACTTATCTTGTATTTTGTTAGAATAAAGCTGTGTATTTGGATTTGTGTCGATATAATCTTTGTATCGTTCTTCCGCTTTCGCTAAAACATCAGTTTGTTGTTCTTGCGAACCAAAAATTTTTAATACCGTTGTTTCTTTAATAAATTTCTGACCTAATCGTTTCTCTTCCTCTTCAAAAAACAACTTTGAATAAGGGAAAATCTCATCTGCCAAATATGTTTTAACTACTTTTGGGCCTGTAAGTGGGTTAAATACTCCCGCTGCTACTTCTGAAGACGAGCAATCTTCTTCATCATTAATTACAACATAAGACAAACCTCTTTTTTCTAATTGTGCCGCCACAAATGAGCCTGCTAAACCTTGTCCAATAATAGCATATTTTGTTTTCATATCATAAAGATAACAAAAGTTAAGGGTACAAAAAAGGAGAACCCATTACAGGTTCTCCTCTTAAGAAACAAACAACTACTATTACTCTACTATTATTTTTTGGCTTGACCAAGTACCATTTTGATATACATTAATAATATACATTCCTGTATTCATTCCATTTAGGTCTATGCTTTTATTATCATCTAATGATTTAGAAAAGCTTATTCCTGTACCAACATGAATCATTTCAACACTTTCGATTTTGTTTTCACTTATGACACTAATATAATCATTTGCAGATGTTGGGAATACACTAAACCCAGCTTCTGTTACATCAATTGTAGACGTTAATAATGTAGGGTTTATTATTCCTATTCCATCAAGATCAAAACCGCTACTAGCAAAAGGAGTACTGTATGGATCGTTAATAAGGTGTCCTTTAGCATCCTTAGTGCCAAACTGAGGATTAATCGACCCTACCACATCCACAAGGCGAATATGTGTAATATTATTTACATCAACATTAGGATTGTCTTTTAAATCTTCTAAATCAAATGGTGTGCCCCAATTTTTAATATACTTTCCAGCAAGATTGTGAAGCATTTTGGCATCGGTAGAACCAAATCCACCTGTCTGTGTTGCCGTAGGGGTCAACGAAATTGAAGGAAATCTTACAAAATCAGTACCATTAGAGCTTACCTCCACAAAAGCCAATTCTAAAAAAGCCCCACTACCAAAAGTAAAACCATTTTCGAATACTGCAAAATCAGCACCAGTGCCATTTTCTATACCATAACTACCAAATGATAAAGTAATAGAACCACCATCTCCTAAACTTAAGTATTGGTTATTAATAGTGCCTATTACATTTTGTTCTACTCCAAAAGAAGCAGTACCACCACCTGGATTTGCAATATCTTGAGGGCCTCTTACCAGACCATCTACCGCCGTAACCCATTGTGTGATAGCTGTAGAGTCTTTATAAATTGCATCACTTCCTACTGTACCTACTTGCGGCGAGAAGAATGATTGCACTACCGGCACTGCTATTAAATGAGGAGCAGATGCAGGCCATCCTGTAAATGAGAAACCAAATGATTCTCCAGCCTTGATATAAGTACCAAGTCCCGTGTTAGACACCCAAGTACCTATTGAATTTGTCCAAGTATTCCAATAATTACTGTTAGTACCAGCTATACCACTATGAGTTTTATAAATAATGTCATTTAAAAATTGTCCTTTTTTTACAGTAAAATCTTTGTCATTCCATGAAATTAAATTTAAAATGTCACTCCCACTAATTGAATCATTAAACTTAACACCCCAAGCATAAGCACTAGGTGATGCCTCTAGAAAATCTACTACTACAATAGTAGAGTCCGTCCCTTCTCCTACCCAAAACTGAATATCACTTAAACTTTGAGCTTGACTAATACCCGTTAAAGATATTGCCAATGCAAAAATTGTGGTGCTAATTAATTTGTAAACGTTTTTCATTTTTTTTAAATACTTTTTAGTTAATAAATATTAAATCACCAGGAATCAGCCCTGTACCAAATTGAAACAATAATTTCCACTCAGTGTTATAACAATAGACTTTACCGCTTTGGGTATATCCATTAGCATCCATGCAATAAATATAACCTGTAATAGGATCTATTTTGATGGCGTTTAAAGTTTTCAGCTCAGGAAGAGATTGAGTAACTAACTGATTAGTTAATTCATCTAACTTATAAATAATGGATGTACTAGTATTAAAATCATACGATGATATATAAGCTGTGTTTTTATAAAAATCCATGTCGTTAACCGTAAGATCAAAATTTTGTTTGACAATATAAGTACTAGCATCAATCCGAGATAACTTAGGCTTAATATTACTATAATTCCCCTGACTGGCGATATAAACATCCTCATCATCACTAATGAAAATACCCGTAGGATTGAGGGTTACCGTTAAGGTAGTATCCTTTTGCATACTAGGCAAAAGAAACACAGACACGGTCTTGTCATAATTAGGAAAATTCAATCCGCCCGAATTGGCAACAAATAATTTTCCCTTAGCAATTCCAATTCCATCAGGATTTTCTCCCGCTTGTACAAATTGTTCAAAAGTAAGAGAACTTGTATCTAAGACACCAATGCTTCCATCAAAATTACTGACATATCCTTTCCCATTACTGAATACAATTTGGCGAGGACTTCTGTTAATTCCATCCTTAATAAGTTGTAATTGTTTGATGCGTAATCCTGTATTTTTATCGAGTATTTCTATTGTACTCGAATTATTAACTATGACATAAACCTTACTTCCATATAGCTCAATATCATTGGCAACATCTCCTAATTCGATATTGTTTTTAGATTTAAAATACTGCTGAGCAACTGCCTCTTCTTTTATAGCGTAAGCAGTTATACTAGCATTATTTGAGTTAAAATTGCCCTCATTAGCTACCCATATTACTTCTGTACTATCAGCAATTTCAGGATAAAAATCTTCGTTAGGTAGTTTAGTACAAGCCACCCCAATCACAAAAGCAAGTAAGCTACTTAGAACAACTCTCATAATAATACATCCGCTTTAATAAAAAACTGCCTACCAGCTATCGGAAAATTATTCACAACTTGGTATTGACTATTTGTTAAATTTTTTATTCCCCCCGAAATAGATAAAGCATTAGATTTTATTTTTAATAAATAAGAAACTGCAACATCATGTGTTTGAAAAGAAAATAGTACATTAGGATAGATATTCTCGAAGTGACTATACCGATAACCATTGTATAAATATTGATAGTAAACTTTAATGTTTTTTCGTCTAAAATTAACTTTCATACTAATTACATCAAAAGGAACATACGGTAATTGGTTTTTATAAACAGATGAAATATGGTTGCTAATATCTAAGGTGTACTGTTTGGTATAGCTAAAGCTAAAATTTGTATAAGTGTTCTTAGCTATTTTTTTCTTTGCTTCCGCAAAAATTTCAAGACCTTTGCTTTCTACCTTTCCAATATTAAGATAAGACCAAACAAATAAACTTTGGGTAGGAATAGCTATAATTTTATCTTGATGTTGAATATAAAACAAATCCATAGAGAGATAAATAAATTTAAAAAACTTAGGAGTTATTTTAGTATAAATTCCTAAATCAAAATGATGAGCAGTTTCTTTTCTTAATTTAAGATTTCCTACTGTTTGATAATAAAGCTCTGAAAAAGAAGGTAGCCTAAATGTTTTTTTATAAAAAGTCCTCAGTTTAAGTGGGAACTTTTTGTTCGGCCGATAAGTACACGATAAACTAGGGTAATAATTAGACGTTCTTTTTTGTCTCTCTCTTTTTTTATATGAATGAAACAATAAATTTCCTTTTAAGCTGATTTTACTTTTATGAAATGTATTACCTAATATCACAAATTGTTGATCTCTATTAATGTCTCTCAATGGCGAACCCCAAGCAATATTGGTATGCAAATAATCTAACGCTAAATATGTTTTATAAAAACCAGAAAAACTTCGTCCTATATTTAGCGAAACCATATTATTGTTTTCTGAAAATATACTTCGTCTAAACTTGGGTGGTTTTCCGTCGGTATATGCAACTTTATTTTGAGAATGGTTAACATAAGTATTAATGTTCCATTTTTTAATCACTGACTCAAAATGTATTTGTGTAAAATATACTTGTGTATTTAATTTTTCATGCGATTTTTGAAGGCTATGCAAAATAACTGCCCCAGGCAAATTTTGTTTTGTTTTGTTATATAGTTGAGTAATATTAACCTTAGATTTTGAGCCAAGCCTAACCGTTGATCCAGCTAATAAATTAATTCGTTGAGTTTCTGAATTATCTCTATATCGAGTTTCTTTATTCCACTCAAAAGGAAAATTTCCTTGGCTATTGTTATAATCAATTGAAAAATAAGTGCGATGTTTTTTTTTGACTATTCTTTGTAAATATAAATGTGGGTTATACTGATTAAAACTGCCATATTTCATCCCAATAATTGTAGTATCTCTTAAGGTTTGAGACAAATGATAAGCAATAAATCCACTACCATTATAAGAAGAAGCAGGAAGATTAGTGGATTGGGGTAAAAACTTATCACTACTAATTGCACTTAATCCTGCCAAAGAAAATTGACTTATATCTACCTGACCAGCATTATAATTAGGAATAGCTACTCCGTTGTATAAAACAGTACTCATACTAGCATTAAGCCCCCTTATACTAACAGTTTTAAGCCCTCCTACTCCTCCATAATCTTTGACTGTAACACCTGGCAAATGCACAAGATATCCACTAGCATCACTATACAACACCGCATCTTGATCTATCTTTATTTGATTAGATACACCATTAACGGTGTCCTTCCAAGGACGTTTTGTGCTTAACCGTACCGTAGGTAAAATCAAAGCAGTGTCGACTTGAGTCCACGCAAGTGAAGTCAAGCAAAGTAATAAGATACTATACCATATTTTCATTCAGACGTATTTTAAGCTCCCTCTTCCCGAGGAGTAAATTACTTATAGTATAAAGGCAGGTCTTCTGGCTCGTCTTAATGTTATACCTTCCCTTCTAGTGATAGAAAGTGGTGTTGTTTTAACATCTTTATCAGACTTACAGCTGCGGGTACAGCTCCCGAATTAAACGGGATTCCCTATTATCTTTCACAAACGAAATTTGTAAAAGCACCCTTATACGTCACAAATGTATATGCTTTACTTTTAGAAATCTACTAAAAAACAAAAAATATAATTATACCACAGAAAAATAAATCCTGTTTAATCAAAAAACAATTTTAAAAACAGTAAATTTCAGCTTATGTGTGGAATAACTGGAATAATAGCATCCAACCTAGTAGGGCAGATGCACATGATACAGCTTGTAAAAGCAACTGAAACACTAGAACGAAGAGGTCCTGACAATCAAAATTTTTATACCGAAGATTTTGTAGCTCTCGGACACCGTAGGCTATCAATAATTGATACAGGTTACGAATCTAACCAACCGATGAGAAATGAATCGGGACGTTATGTAATCGTATATAATGGAGAGGTTTATAATTATAAAGCATTGCGTCATGATTTAGAAACTTTAGGTTACCATTTTAACACCCAATCAGATACCGAAGTAGTTTTAAACACTTATATCCATTACGGTAAAGATGCATTTAAAAAATTAAACGGTTTTTTTTCTCTGGCAATTTATGATCGAGAAATACAAAAATTAGTACTCGCTCGGGATAGGTACGGCATTAAACCATTATATTATTATAATGATAATGATAAATTTATTTTCGCATCAGAATTAAAAGCTTTATTAGCATTTAATATTCCTCGTGAACTTAATTACGACAGCTTACCAACTTATTTTCAATTAAATTATTTTCCCGATAGCATTACCCCTCTCAAGAATGTATATAAACTTCAAGCAGGAGAAGTATTAGAATTAGACACTGAAAGTAATATTCATAAATATAAATACTATGATTTACCAAACCCTAACATTGTTAACCAAAACATTAGTTACAACTCAGCTCAAGTAGAAATTAAACAACGATTAGAACAATCGGTACAAGATCGTTTGGTATCAGATGTGCCATTGGGTACTTTTTTGAGTGGTGGGATTGACTCTTCTATTATCAGTACTATTGCCTCTCGTGAAGTAAAAAAATTAAATACTTTTTCGATTGGCTATAAAGATAATCCACATTATGACGAAACTAAATACGCTAATTTAGTAGCTAAAAAAATACAATCAGAGCATACAGTTTTTTTATTATCTAATCAAGATATATTTGAACACGCAGAATCTGTATTAGATTATTTAGACGAACCATTTGCCGATTCTTCAGCATTACCCGTTTATATATTATCCGCTCTTACTTGCAAGCAAGTTACGGTATCGTTAAGTGGTGATGGGGCAGACGAGCTATTTTCTGGCTATAATAAACACATGGCAGAATATCGGATGCTCAATCCATCCTACAAAGAAAAAATAATTAAATCGTTTGGGGGTATTTTAAACATAATTCCTCAATCCAGAAATTCTAAAATAGGGAATTTTTCACGGCAAGTAAATCGATTTTTGGAAGGCGTACCTTTGTCTGCCGCTGACAGATATTGGAGATGGGCGAGTATAGGTACAAACACCTATACTCATAGCTTATTAACGACAAGTTATGACGACAAGTTAATGAAAGAAATTCAGCATCAATATACTGGGCATATTAAAGGAAGTATTAATGAAGTTTTGTACGCTGACATGAAATTGGTACTAGCAGGAGATATGCTTCCTAAAGTAGACCGTATGTCTATGGCAAATAGCCTAGAGGTAAGAGTTCCTTTTCTGGATCATCACTTAGTAGACTATGTAAGTCAGTTACCCGAAGAATATAAAATCACAAAAGGGATTAAAAAAAGAATTTTACAGGATACTTTTAGAGACATTCTTCCTTCAGAATTGTATAACAGACCTAAAAAAGGTTTTGAAATACCACTTACCGATTATTTGCGTGAAGCTATTGAGCAACAAGAATTCAAAACTTTACTAGAGGAAGATTTCTTGCGAGAGCAAAAAATATTTAATTCTGATGTGGTTGGTGGGTTAGTGAAACAAATAAAAAGTAGTAACGTTGGAGATAGCCCTGCTAAATTATGGGCGATTATATGTTTTCAATGGTGGCACCGTAAATATATGATTAACTAGATGGGCTATAAAGATTTGCTCATAGGACCTCTGTATATATTTTTCATTTATATATTTGCGTTTTTAATTCGTAATTATGTAACGGATTCTGAAACAAGAAAATATTTTTTTCCTGCTTTAACACTTAAAATTATAGGGGCAATTAGCGTAGGGATTTTGTACTATTTTTATTACGGAGGTGGTGATACAGTCGCCTATTCTGATTGGGCAGCAGTACATATCTATGATGCTTTTTGGGATTCTCCTCATAAAGCTTTTGAGTTGTTTTTCCGTCCTAACGACCCTAATTATTATCCTAATGAATACGCCTTTAAAATCTTATGGTTTCATGCCGAAAAAGAATTCTTTGTTATTAGACTTGTTGCCTTATGTAGTTTATTCACTTTTCATACGTATACCGCTAATGCTTGTATTTTTGCTACAGTTTCTTTTTCGGGAGTGTGGGCGATGTACACTGCTTTTACAAGAATGTACCCAAAACTCAAAAAGCCACTAGCTTACGCTGTATTATTTATACCATCAGTGTTTTTTTGGGGTTCGGGGATTTTAAAAGATACCATTACGTTTGGAGCTCTAGGTTGGTTTTTTTTTTCTGCTATGGAAGTTATCAAGTTCCGGAAAAGTATTGTTAGAAATACTCTCATTATTCTTTTTTGTATTTATGTTATAGCAAGTGTTAAAATTTATATCTTACTCTGCTTTGTACCTAGTTTAGCTATTTGGTTTGTTCTTGAAAATATCAACCGTATTAAAAATAAATTAGTAAGAATTTCTTTAACTCCTATCTTGCTAATTTTGGGTATTATTTCCAGTGCTTTTTTATTCCGAGAAATCGGAAAATATAACTCTCAATATAGTGTAGAGTCTATTGCGGAAACAGCTAGGGCAACTGCTTCTTGGATTCAATACTCAAGTAATCAGCAAGGAGGTTCTACATACTCTTTGGGAGATTTAGACTTTAGTGCTGGCGGAGTCGCTCGTAAAGCTATTCCTGCTATTTGGGTTTCTTTGTTTCGCCCTCATCTTTGGGAAGTCCGTAACCCTGTTATGCTATTGACCAGTTTAGAGAGTACTTTTTTTCTTTTATACACGCTTTGTTTATTTTACTTATGGATAAAGAAAAAGAAGAATGTATGGGATTCAGATATTATTTTTTATTTGATGTTTAGCCTTTTCTTTTCTCTTGCTGTAGGAATGACCACATATAATTTTGGCTCTTTAGTGCGTTACAAAATACCTATGATACCATTCTATGGTGTTGCACTCATCTTGATTCATGCCAAGCTAAAACCTACAACTTTTTTTACTTTAAAAAAGCCTAAATAGTACAAGACCGTTGCAATTATTTCCTTTTTTCATGTTCGATATTTTTACCCGAAATGAGTTAATAATAGCGTAATTTTATTTGTTAAATGGAGTAATTATACCATTTTAACTATAAGACAAGTCATTTATCCTGTTTGTTTTTACACTC
>CAZEGV010000067.1:0-12621 GCA_964511645.1 uncultured Cytophagales bacterium | reverse complement strand
TTCAGCCAAATGTAGTAACTTTGCTCAGCGCCGAGCTGAGTGGAACTACAACGTATGTATATACGGAACTGTTCCGTATATTTCCTATATACCCAGACTCCATGTTTCGGTGTAAAATAATTTTTGAGCCTCAGTATAGAGTACAATCTAAGCCAATACACGCACAAATCAAAATCATCTAAAGGGTTTTTTGATTATGTCAATTTCTGTTTGGGTGATGTGGGCACATTGCTAACTACTCCCCCCTAGTTTTAACTAAAAAATGAGGTATTTGTAGCGATAAGGAGTCAAAAAATACTTCAATCTAACTTTATGGTGGCTTATCTAAATGGTAGTTTTTATTTTTGAATAATTTCTTTGTGATTTTAAGCCATTAATATAGCTTAAAGACCTTTTTATCTATGTTTCAATAAAATTACTTTTATCATTTAGTTCCTTATATCCCTTGATATAGTGGAATATAAGGAATAAAAACTCAAGACTGAGAAAGTTATTTACTGAGACAAATGCCCTGGCTTAGGGGGTGAAGTGGAAATCCTTTGTTTGTTTTTTTTATGTTTTAATGGGGAATGCTTATTTTGCTTGAGAGCCTCAGACTGACACAAGTAAGCTCAATACAAAAACAAAAAAAGATTGGGAACGAAAAACCCGACCGTAGCTGCGGAATAGCAGTGATGAGCGTAGTGAAAGGGAAGCCCCATAAAAAAAATAGTCTCAACATCGAGGTGCGTCTTTAAAATTGCTACCTTAGTGTATATGGATTATAATTTTTCATTAAAAGCATATAATACGTTTGGGTTTGACTGCAAGGCATTGCAATACACTGCACTTAATAACGAAGGTGAACTCGATGATTTATTACCTATGATTTCAGCTCAGGATTTACCTGTCTTGATTCTTGGGGGGGGTAGTAATCTTTTGTTTACAAGAAATTTTGATGGCTTGGTTATCCATAATAAAATCATGGGTATTGAGCTTTTGGCTGAGAATAACCTATACTTTACTGTGAAAGTAGGTGCGGGAGAAACATGGCACAATTTTGTGCTTCATGCGATTGAAAATAGTTGGGGTGGTATCGAAAATTTATCATTAATACCCGGCACTGTGGGTGCGTCTCCTATACAAAATATTGGGGCTTACGGAGTGGAGGTAAAGGATGTAATAGAGTCAGTAGAGGCTATCGATATGCGAAATGGTAGCAAAGCTGTTTTCTCGAATAAAGAATGTGAATTTGGGTATCGAGACAGTATTTTTAAGAAACGTTTGAAAGGGAAGTATATCATTACTTCAGTGACTTATAGGCTCACAAAACAACACCAAATGAGTTATCAGTATGGGGCGATTATGGATGTTTTGAAACAAAAAAACATTACAGTTCCTAATATTAAAGACATCAGCGATGCAGTCATTTCTATTCGAAAATCAAAACTTCCTGATCCTAAGGAAATTGGAAATGCGGGTAGTTTTTTTAAAAATCCTGAAATTTCAAAAACTCATTTTGATAAATTAACAGAACAATACCCCAATATTGTTGGCTATCCCATAGGTGAACACACAATAAAAGTACCTGCTGGCTGGCTAATTGATAATGCTGAATGGAAAGGAAAAACCTTTGGAAAAGTTGGTGTACATAAAAATCAGGCTTTGGTTCTTGTTAATTACGGAGGTGGAGAAGGTTATGAGATTAAAAAATTGTCTCAACGTATTCAACAAGATGTTTTGAAGAAATATGATATTTCGCTGGAAATTGAGGTTAATATTTTATAGAGAGTTAAGTAATTTTTCCATTTTCATTCCTCTTGATCCTTTAATTAATAGCAAGGTATTTGTGTAGTTATTTTTTTGTAAAAACGGACCTAATTTTTCAGTGTCTTGAAATTTTTTGAGCCGATTGTCTTTGGTGTTAGTTGCTTGATAGAGTTCTCCGCAGGTCAAAATCAAATCTACATTAGTGCTTAAAGCCAACTGAATAATTTTATCGTGTTCTTCTCTAGCATCTTTTCCTAGCTCAAACATATCTCCTATTACTAGTATTTTTTGTTCTGAGTCCATATCGGCAAAAGAATTAATGGCTGATTGCATAGAGGATGGGTTGGCATTATAGGCATCCAAAATAATAGTATTCGTATTTATTTTTCTAATTTCAGAACGGTTGTTACTGGGTATGTAATCTACAATGGCTTGGTTCATCTCGTTGTTTTCTAGTCCAAAAAAATCACCTACCGTAAGTGCCGCAGCTATATTGTTATAGTTATATGAGCCAATTAATTTTGTTTCCCAAGCTTTTCCTTGTGGGTCTTGATATGCTAAATACGGGGAAGATTTAAGGTATTTGGTAGGATAAGATGCTTGGTTATGGCAATAATAAACTGGGTCAAGTAATCGTGCTGACATTCGCATTAGGTGCTCATCTGTGCCGTTTACAAATACTTTTCCTTGCTGTTGTAGTAAATACATATATAGCTCGCTTTTGGCTCTTGCTACGCCTTCTAGCGAACCAAATCCTGCTAAGTGTGCTTTGCCTATGTTGGTGATTAAACCATGAGTAGGTTTAGCGATAGCACATAGTTCTGCTATTTCTCCAATGTGATTTGCTCCCATCTCTATAATGGCAAATTCTGCATCTTTTTGGATGGATAATAATGTAAGTGGTACTCCTATATGATTATTCAGATTACCTTTAGTAGCGTAAGTTTTATATTTTTTGTTCAGCACAGCATACAATAATTCTTTGGTTGTTGTTTTGCCATTAGTACCTGTAATACCAAAAAAAGGAATTGAAAAAGAGTCACGGTGCATACTAGCTACTTGCTGAAGAGCCGTTAGAACATCCTTTACTAGGATGTATTGTTCAGATTTAACGACAGTCTCATCATCTACTACTGCTAAGATTGCACCTTTTTCTAATGCCATTTCGGCATATTGATTGCCATCAAAAGTATCTCCTTTTAAAGCAAAAAATACCTCTCCTGTTGTGACGCTTCTTGTATCGGTATTAACCCCCTTACTTTTTAGATATATTTGGTATATTTGCTTAATCATTTTCTATTCCAGTATTGAAAGGCATAATTTACATAGAACTCCGGCAAAAAATCAATTTTTTATTTAAAAATGAGAGAATTAAAGTTTTAGAAGCTAAATATCCAAACTATACTTTTATTACTTTGGACAATCACAGTAGTTCTGAACTCATTAATTATGTGCAAATGAGTTTAAGCGATTTTGAAGAAATCAATATCTATATTGAAGATTATTTCCCTACAGGGATTAATCATTTTAGAACTTTGTTTAATAAGGTTATAAAAGAGAAAAATTGCACGAACATATATACAACGAACTTACAAAACACTGTGCTAAAAATATTTTGTAAAGGAATAGGTATTGATTTAAAAGAATTTTGATTAGAGGAGCAACCTTTATTATTATACGATGTCTTTATTTCAAACGGTTTCTGTTTGAAAACAAAATCATTATGAATACATTTGGGGTACATTTAATCTTAACTGCTATTATGCTTGATGTAAAAAAAATATTTATCTTATATTTCATGACCCTTTATGGCTTGAGTCATGCACAAACTTCAGCTTTTGAAGTACATGCTGTAACTACGGATCCAAGTATAAAGCAAATTATTAAATCCTTTGAAGGAGATGGGGTCACTATTTCTAATATTAGTGTGAGCGGAGCATTTACTGAAGGTTCTACTGGGTCGTTTAATGACACTTATGGATTATTAGGTATAGATAAAGGCTTGGTAATGTCCACAGGCAAAGTTACAGATGCTATTGGTCCTAATGATGATAGTGGTATTTCTTCGGGATTATCAAGTGGTTTAGTTGATGCTGATTTGGCTGACTTAATTGCACAACAAGGCGGAGGGTCGATTAATGACCTTACTGTTATCGAGTTTGATTTGCTTACTGCCTTTGATGATTTGTCATTTAATTATGTGTTTGGATCAGAAGAATACCCAGAATATATCAATGGATCTTATAATGATGTTTTTGGGTTTTTTATCTCTGGGCCTGGTATTAACGGCACAAAAAATATAGCAGTTTTACCTAATTCCAATACACCTGTTACCGTCAATTCTATTAATCATAAAAACAATAGTCAGTATTATATTAACAATGGTGTAGGAGATACTGATTGGCGGGATTTCTATATCCAATATGATGGATATACGCATAAGCTTACCGCTAAAACAAGTACAATTCCTTGCGAAATTTATCATATCAAGTTGGTCATTGCTGATGTAGGAGATGATGTTGTTGATTCTGGAGTTTTTATTGAGGAAGGAAGTTTTAAAAGTACGAATAAACCTAAAATAGAAGCTTTTTATGAACACCCTAAATTTAATGCTGCATTGGAAGGATGTAGCAATGGTGGGTTCAAAATTATCCGTACATTATTTGACGGCGGCAGTATTAATAATCCTTTAACTTATAGATATAATATTAAAGGCTCTGCTAGTAATGGGATTGATTATTTAACCATCACAGATAGTGTCGTGTTCAACCCTGGAGAGCTAGATAAAGAAATTATTATCTCCCCCTTACTAGATAATGTAATTGAGGGTGAAGAAATTGTAAGGATAGAGTTAATTTCGGCTTGCTCAAATGTTATTTTAGCTTCCGCAGAATTAATAATTAAAGATTCGTTTGATTACAAAATTCCTAATGAGCAAACATGTACAGGAAAACCTATAATACTAAACCCTAACCCTGGTATTAATGATAGTTTAATTTGGAACAACTCTCCCTTATTATCTTGCTCAGTATGTAATTCACCTAGTACCTCCCTTATTGCCACTACTACGTTTATAGCTACTGTAATCGACAAAGAATCTCATTGCCAAACTACTTCAACAGCGTTAGTGGAAATAAAAGACGCAACTGCTTTTTTTGTATACAGCGGCAATGATAATTACTCTACATTAGATGCTTTTTTTGACAACCAATCAAGTACTGGAAGTAATTATCAATGGAGTTTTGGAGATGGGAATCAATCCACTGATTTTGAACCTCAACACACCTATGAATTAAAACACACACAAAACTCACAAGAGTTCACCATTACACTTCAAATAAAAAATAATATTGGATGTGAGGATAGTTACGATACAACTATCACAATAGGCGAACCTTTATTTATACCTAACGTGATAACACCTAATGGGGATAACAAAAATAACACGTTCATTATTAACGGAATTAAAAGAGGCGTTTGGAGTTTGATTGTGCAGAATAGATGGGGAGCTCGTGTATATGAAGACCCTAATTATAGTAATGACTGGAGTCCTCAATTAAATGATGGCACTTATTATTTTGAACTTAAAAACCCAATAGGCGATAGAGTCTATAAAGGTTGGTTAATAATCGTACGATAAATTATGAAAATTATATTATATATATCATTGCTTTGCTTAGTTACTATACATTTGTTCGGACAAAAAAAAGAAAGTTCAATTAGAATTAATGAATTTAGGATTACAGAGTCTTCAATGTCAAAATCAAAACTTGCACGTATTCAGTTTATAGAGTTAACTTCTTCCGATACTAATAGAGTGAGATATTCACACCTTTTCCTTATGAAAAGTGGTGATTCGTTAGCTTATAAAATCCCTTCTTATCGATGTAAAAAAGGAGTATATAAAAGCATCAGGATTAATCATGGAGCTAAATTTATGAATTATGTTAAGTTGACAGATTTGCTAGAAAATGATACCTTATATTTAGTACAAATAGATAAAGATGGTACTCAAATAAACCTAGATTCTATTGTTGTAACATATAGTAAAGAGTATGAATCAAATGCTAGAATAGAGAATTACTCAGGAGAGTATCAAAAAGTTTTATTTGCTACTCCTCACAAAAAGAATTTTATAGCTAAATCAAAACAAGTAGTAAACAAAAAGAATTATATACTTGAAGCAGGTCCAAACTTAGGCTACTTAGGAAAGGCAAGGAAATCTACAGGTATTCGACTAGGTTATCAAGTTAGGGCTGGAAGATTAAGAGAGTTTGGACTTATGTACACTTATAACTATATTGGTTTTGGGAACAGAAGTTATAGAGTTAATGACAACTTTGAAACTAAAACTATAAAAGGGGTTTTGAATCGTACTGCTAAAGGAAAGGTACAATATTCTCAGTTTTATTTAGGAAAAGACTTAGGGTTTTATGTTTATCCTAACTTTTCTGTATTCACAGGATTAGGACTTGCCCTCACTAGTTCTCTAAAAAAACGAATAGAAACTACTGAGACATTTGTTTTTAATAACGGTAAAGAGATAGTTAAAAAAGATAACTATGATAATGATCAAGGAACTTATAATTCTAAAGTTTACTTTAATTTAGGAATAGGCTATGAACTAAGTTCAAAAATATATGTTAAAATATATTACAACTCAGAAATAAGAAATAGAGAAGCTTCACCTCTAAAGAAAGTCTCTATAAGTGTAGGCTATAATTTTAAACAAGGTTGGAAAAAAAAGTATAAAAGGTATATTTCGAAGGAAATAGTGAAATTGTTTTAAACAATAACTTATTTGATAATCATTAAAGGAAAGCCATGTCCCCGTGAAAGGGTATAAGGATATTGTGGACGTCCTTTATATTTCACTCCGAACTTATCGGGGGCTAAACAACACCATTGCTTTCATTTTTCACAGATTATCTTTGGGGACAATTTAAAATAAACAACAATTCAATTATTCCAAGAAATTTGGCTTTATACCAGTTTAACTATAATATGAGTCTAATTTAGATTGAATTGTTTTTTGCAATATCGAGGAAAAATGATTTAGCATAACTGGTTACGGTAAATTATTTTAACGAAGAGAGTGTAAAAACAAACAGGATAAATGACTTATCTTATAGTTAAAATGGTATTACTTCCAATTATGGTCTATTTCTATGAAGTTTATGACAAAGGATATATTTTTAAAAATATTTCAAGTGAAAACCTAAAAACTATAAATAAATATTTTATCAAATCACAAATTAACGATTGGAACTTACAAAGTAATATTGATAATTTTAGTCGTATTATTTCCGAAAAATCCAATTTATCAGATAAGTTATTTGATTTTCCTCTGCAAGAAATAGAAGATTTCATGTCAGAAAAGAAAAAATGAAATATTGAAATTTATGAAAATACTTTTGTTGGATATAATTGGTTTGTATTGAAAATGCTAACACCTGAGCGAATTTATCAATTTGAACCTGATATAATACCAGTTTAACTATAATATGAGTCTAATTTAGATTGAATTGTTTTTTGCAATATCGAGGAAAAATAATTTAGCATAACTGGTTACGGTAAATTATTTTAACGAAGAGAGTGTAAAAACAAACAGGATAAATGACTTGTTTTATAGTTAAAATGGTATAACAGATCCCTTACGTAACTTTGAGAGAAGGATTTTTACAAAAAAAATCTTCTAAGCCAAAATATCTGTAATATCCTCTTTGCTAAGTGATTTTACGAAACTTTCCTCTACTGTGATGAGGTCATCTGCGAGTTGTTTTTTTGAGTTTTGAAGGAGCAATATTTTTTCTTCTACGCTATTTTGAGAAATAAACTTATAAGTATGAACAGTATTTTTTTGCCCCATTCTGTAAGCTCTATCTATCGCTTGTGCCTCTATGGCAGGATTCCACCATGGGTCTAATATAAACACGTAATCAGCAGCGGTAAGGTTAAGCCCTAGTCCACCTGCTTTGAGCGAGATTAAGAATATTTGTATATGTTCATTGTTTTGAAAAAGCTCAACTTGTTCTTGTCGTTTTTTTGTACTCCCATCTAAATAAGCATATTCAATTTTTTCATCATCCAAAAAGTCTCTTAATATACTGAGGTGCTTAACAAACTGTGAAAAAATCAATATTTTATGTTTTCCTTCTATTGTAGTTTGAAGCATTTCTACTATGTCATCCATTTTCCCTGAGCCATCAGTCCATTCTGGGTCTACCATTTTTGGATGATTCGCAATTTGCCTCAGTTGGGTAAGTCCCTGTAGTAGCATAATTGCAGACTTTCCTTTTCCTGAGTCTTCACTTTCCTCTAAGATTTTATTGCGGTAATACGACTTTACTTCTTCGTATTTTTTTGTTTGATCTTCTGACATCTCACAATACCTTACTTGCTCTATTTTTGGCGGTAGTTCGGTAAGTACTTGTTCTTTTTTACGTCTGAGTATAAATGGTTTAATAAGTGTGTGTAGCTTTTCCTTTTTAGCAAAGTCATTTCTTTTTTCTATAGGTAGCAAAAAATTATTTTTAAAGAAACGTTGGCTACCCAACAATCCTGGGTTGATAAAAGTCATTTGAGACCAAAGGTCTAATGTAGAGTTTTCGACAGGCGTACCAGTAAGGATGAGCTTGTGCTGGGATTTTAGCTCCTGCGTGGCAGCAAAGATGTGAGAATTAGGATTTTTGATGTTCTGAGACTCATCAAGTATGATATAGTTGAATTTAAAAGCAGACAATATCTCTACGTCAAGCCTTACAATCCCATAAGTAGTGATGATAATATCATATCCCAAAAATTGTGAAACATTTTTTTTTCGGAGAGTGCCGGTATATACAAAAATATTTAGCTCAGGACAGAATTTTTTGGCTTCTATCCGCCAATTGTAAACAAGAGAAGTGGGTAGCACAAGTAAAGAAGGCATAGGCTTATCATATTTTTCTTTTTGGTCTAGTAAGAGTGCTAATGTTTGTACTGTTTTACCCAGACCCATATCATCTGCGAGACAGCCACCAAAGTTGTATTTATTTAAGAACTGCATCCAGTTATAGCCAGCTTTTTGGTAAGGTCTAAGCTCACCTTTAAAGCCTTTTGGCATCGGGAAATCTTCTATATGGTCAAAGTCGTTTAAAGATTTGAGTTTATTATTGATGGATACTTTAGCAAGTTTACCTGTTTCTAGCTCATGTATTAACGATAAGTGATGTTTTTTAAGTGTAATCCCATCTCCATTAGTTTCACTAAACGAAAACAACTCTCCGTATTGTTCTATCCACTCTTGAGGGATTACTGCGATCTCTCCATTGGGCAATGTAAACTCTCTTTTTTTAGCAAGGATTATATCCCTAAGTTGGATAAAAGGAATTTCATATTCGCCAAAATACACCATGGCGTGTATGTCAAACCAATCATTGCTTTCCCGTACCTCAATATTAATTTTTGTTTTCCCAACAAAATATTTTCGTTTGTCGTTGGCGTGTTGTTCAATCTCAAATCCTTTTTGAAATAATTCTTCTCGGTGTAGGTTAAACCAAGAAAAAGCCGAAGAAGTCTCTAAGGTTTTCTTTCCATTTTTTAGGTTTAGTCCTAAGTCTTTTAGGAAATGAAAGTATTCAAGCTCAGTTGGGATTTCTCTATGTATCTTATGGAAAAAATAAGTATCGTCTTGTTTGTCCATTTTGACACTATTTCTAGTATGAGAATTACCTAGGTCAAAAGTATATTGCCCATATTTAAAGGACAGGTTAAAAACTATTTTAACATTACTTTCTCTTTCTTCTTTTTTTTCTCCAAAAAGGTCAGGATTATTCCCACTCGCTAATTCTTTAAACGACAATATAGGTTTAGGGATATATTTTTCGTCATTGATAAAAAATCCTTTGGCGTGAACGTCATAGTCGGAAATGATGTTGGACACAAAGTTTTTATAATAAGTATCTTCTATCTTTTTGGGTATTTCAACAAATTTTTTATTCAGAAAAGGTTTGATTTTTTTTCCTTCTAACTCTTTATCAAAACTAACTATTCGCTCTTCTCCAATTAGGAGCCAAGCAGGGTTGTTACAAAGGATTATAGAGTTGTTATACTGAAAATCTATCTTTTCTCCTCTATGCTTTATAGTTGGGAAATAATGTGTGTGCTCATCATTTTTCATGAAGTGAAATAAAATAGTAGCTTTATCTCTACACACATCCACTCGCTTCCAAGCAGGCTCTCCATCATTACCCATGATATAGACTTCTTTTCCTACCAATAAGGGTAGTATTTTAGCAAGTTTACCATCTACATAAGCACGAATTGCTTCTTGTAACACTTTGTCCCCTTTCTCTTTATTAAAAACATTTAAATAGAAATCGATTTGATTCCTTTTGCGAGTATTAAATTTTTGGTATACTACTTCTTGCTGAATAGTGTCCATCAAAGCAATTAATTCATAATCTTTATCGTCTAGTCTAGATGAAAATTCTTTTGCATTTTTAGATGAAATATTTTGATGGAGGAAAGTAAGCCCTCCTTTATCATTTTTCTGTACTACAAAAGATTCGAATAAATCTCCTAAATATTCTTGTTCAAAAAGTGAATATATAATTTGAAAAGGTTCTTGTGTTGATACTCTCATGTATAATTTTTAAAAAGGGTTTAAATATAAGTATAATTTTAAAGTATTCACCGAGTTTTTCGTCTTTTGTTGGGAATCAATTTGTATAAACTCTACTTTTGGCACTGCTTTTTAGTGAAAAGCATAAAACAATAGATTATATATGAAATATCAATTGACCACTAAAAAAAATTTAAGGAATGATGTCTTAGCAGGAATGACGGTGTCATTAGCTATGATTCCAGAAGTGGTAGCCTTTGCTTTTGTTGCTAGGATAGATCCTCTAGTAGCACTTTCCGGTGCATTTATGATTGGGTTGATTACGGCACTTTTTGGCGGTAGACCTGGGTTAATTTCAGGTGCGGCAGGAGCAGTAGCGGTTATTTTTGTTGATTTAATTTCGAAAGGACATGAGAGAGGAGCTGCCTTTGATGTACCTATTGATAATATGGGGCTTTATTACTTATTAGGGGCAGTAGTACTGATGGGAGTACTTCAGATTGGTGCCGGGTATTTCAAATTAGGACGTTTTGTACGTTTAATTCCTCATCCTGTAATGCTAGGATTTGTAAATGGATTAGCTGTGGTCATCTTTTTGGCTCAGCTCAAGATGTTTCCAAGTACCTTACCTCATATTAGTAACTTTGCTGTAGAAGGTGGTGGGATTTTCTCTCAGCTAGGCAATTGGCTAAGTGCTTTCTTTTCTGAGTTAACAGCAATTAATCAAACAACAAAGATGATTGGCTTAGTAGGAATCACAATGTTGATTATTCATTTCTTACCAAAGTTATCAAATAAGATCCCTGCGGCATTAGTAGCTATTTTATTCATCACTTTGGCGACGATTATTGCTAGGGTAGACGTGGCAACAGTAGGTTCGTATATTAGAAGCGAAGGCGGAGAAGGACTAAAAGGACACTTTCCAACATTTAACACAGACTTATGGGCAAATCTTCCAATTAATTTTGACACCCTGAAATTTATTTTCCCTTATGCTTTTTTAGCAGCATCTGTTGGACTTATTGAGTCGTTAATGACCTTAAATTTGGTAGATGAAATGACAGATTCTCGTGGAGATGGTAACAAAGAATGTATCGGTCAAGGCTTAGGAAACATTGTCAGTGGTTTGTTTGGTGGTACAGGAGGTTGTGGTATGATTGGTCAAACCATGATTAACATTGGTGCTAAAGGACGAGGCAGATTGTCGGGTGTAGCAATGGCATTAACCTTATTATCATTTGTATTATTTGCCGATAAATATATTGAAATGGTGCCAATTGCAGCTTTGGTAGGAGTGATGTTTATGATGGTAATCGAGACATTTGCTTGGTCAAGTTTACGTATTATGCGTAAAATCCCTAAATCAGATGCTTTTGTGTTGATCGCAGTATCACTAATTACAATTTTTGCAGATTTAGCAATTGCCGTTTTTGCAGGAGTGATTATTTCGGCATTGGTATTTGCTTGGGAAAACGCAGTTCGTATTCGTGCCCGTAAGCGCACTAAAGAAGATGGAACTAAAGTATATGAAATCTGGGGGCCTCTTTTCTTTGGCTCTACGATGAACTTTATCTCTAAATTTAACTTTAAAGATGACCCCAAGAATGTAGAAATTGACTTTGTAGAATCCCGTGTAAGCGATCATTCAGGCATTGAGGCTATCTCTAACATTGTAGGGAAATACAAAGAACAAGGAAAAACAGTAACATTGCTCCACCTAAGTGATGATTGTAAAGTACTGTTACGTAAAGCAGATTCATCATTTAATGATATTATAATCGAAGATATTGACGACCCACGCTATCACGTAGTAGCAGGTATAAATAAAGTTCTTGATTAACATAATTAACCACTGAACGTCTATTCCTTTAATATTCATAGAAGAAGATATTATCAAATTCAATTTGAAAGTGATATTGATAAATCAACATCTGTAATATGTCATCTTTACTATATTTCATTTTTAGCACGGTGTTTTACCGCTTGCACATAACGACCCGCTAAACGTAGTTACGTTTTGGGTTTTTTATTTTTTTAGTATCTGAAAGATACGTTAAAAAATGGAAAAGACAAAAAGAACGTAGCAAATTACATTTAGCGATTGTGTGCCCAGTATGAGCGATGTATCAAAGACACATAGAGATACCCCAGAAGGTGAAAATCTTTTGTAGGCTAGGTTGGTACTGTTTACTAGCAATAGGTCTCTACAACCACGAGTTAAGACCGTTGCAAAACCCTTGTAGTCATTTCTCTTTTTTTATATCCGTTAT
>CAZEGV010000066.1:0-13063 GCA_964511645.1 uncultured Cytophagales bacterium | reverse complement strand
TCAAAAATTGAAATTTTTATGCTTTTTCCCTACTTATTCTTTCGGACAGTTATGGGTTGAAATAGAGTAAATAGTTAGTAGTAAAGAGTTAAATAATAATTAGTAAAAAATTAAGTCAATTGTAAAATCGGTCAGCGACAACCTTCAGCTATGTAAATTCTTCCATAAAGGAAAGTGTCGACAGAGGGGTACGAAAAGCCCAATCTTATTTTTCTTTTTTTTGATCAATAAGGATATTCTCAATTCTAATTTATGGGTTTCTCTTTGTGCTTGTCTTTAGTATTCGTATTTTTGGGCTTTAGAAAAAACAAAAAGATGTTATGGCTGGTGATAATAAAAATGATGATTTTCAGAAAGTAATCTCTCACGCTCGTGAGTATGGATTTGTTTTTCAATCTAGTGAAGTATATGATGGTTTACAAGCTGTCTATGACTATGGGCAAAATGGGGTCGAGATGAAAAATAATCTCAAACGCCTTTGGTGGAGCAGTATGACGCAACTTCATGATAATATTGTAGGGATTGACTCGGCTATTTTTATGCACCCAACCGTTTGGCAAGCATCTGGTCACATCGACGGTTTTAACGACCCAATGATTGATAATAAGGATTCTAAAAAAAGATACCGAGCAGATGTCTTATTAGAAGACAAAGCTGCTGAATACGAAGATGCGGGAGATAAAGCCAAAGCAGATGCTTTATTAACAAAAACAGGTAAACTACTAGAAGCAGAGGATTTAGCCGCAGTAAAAGAATTAATAGAACAAGAGAAGATAGTTTGCCCAGTTTCAAAAACAGCCAACTGGACAGATGTTCGTCAATTTAATTTGATGTTTGCCACAGAGATAGGTTCAGTAGCAGGGGAATCAAACAAAGTTTATCTTCGTCCAGAAACTGCTCAAGGTATTTTTGTAAACTTCTTAAATGTACAAAAAACAGGAAGAATGAAAATTCCTTTTGGAATTGCACAAATAGGGAAAGCATTTAGAAATGAGATTGTAGCTAGACAATTCATCTTCCGTATGCGTGAGTTTGAGCAAATGGAAATGCAGTTTTTCATTCGCCCAGGCGAAGAGATGAAAGCTTATGAAGAGTGGAAAGAAATCAGAATGAATTGGCACAAAGCATTAGGCTTAGACAGTAGCGGACTTCGTTTTCACAAACACGAAAAACTAGCCCATTATGCCAATGCAGCAGTAGATATCGAGTTTAAGTTCCCTTTTGGTTACAAAGAAATAGAAGGTATTCATTCTCGTACTGATTTTGATTTGACTCAGCACCAAACATTTTCTAAAAAGAAATTACAATACTTTGACGAAGAAATAAAAGAAAGCTACGTGCCTTACGTCTTAGAAACTTCTGTAGGTGCAGACAGGGCTTTTTTGGCGTGTTTCTGTAATGCCCTTACAGAGGAAGAAGTAGGCGAGGGGGACAAAAAGAAGATGAGGACTTATTTGAAATTACACCCTACAATAGCACCAGTAAAGGCAGCGATATTACCACTTACACGAAAAGATGGATTGCCCGAATTAGCTCAAGAGTTATATAATGATTTGAAGTTTGACAACAAGGTTGTGTATGAAGAGAAAGCAGCTATCGGAAAACGTTATGTTCGACAAGATTTAATAGGGACACCATTTTGTATCACCGTAGATCATCAATCATTAGAAGATGGTACTGTTACACTTCGCTATAGAGATGACATGAGTCAAGAACGTGTGCATAAAGATGATTTAGCTAAGATTATTAATGACGCAGTTTCATTTAAAAACATTTTTAAACAATTATAAATAAGACAGAGATATTTTATAGTTTCCATTTTTTTGTGGAGAATATAATAATATGAGCACTGTTTTCGTTTATAAAAGCATATAATATTGTATAACATATAACAGTCAAAAACAATGAATAAAAAAGGATATTTATTTAGCGTATTACTGGCATCTGTTGTGAGTGCAGGAGTTGCCGTAGGAGTTTATCATTACCTCACGCCAAAAAGAGATGGAATTCAACAATCCGATTCTATTGAATCAAATAAAAATGTGACTTTCACAAAAAATACCGCTTTATCTAGCGGAATGGATTTCACAATGGCAGCGGCAGCAAGTACTCCAGGCGTGGTTCATATCAAAACTTTTCAGGATGGAAGTACCATGAACAACTTTCGCCATCCTATGGATGATTTCTTTGAAGATTTTTTTAACGACCCACGTTACCGCCAACCTAAAATAGAACAAGGGCCAAGAGCATTAGGAAGTGGCTCAGGAGTTTTACTTACCAAAGATGGATATATCGCTACCAATAACCACGTGGTAAAAGGAGCGTCTAAAATAGAAGTCACACTTGATGATAAGAGGACTTACGAAGCTACCCTTATCGGTGTAGATCCTACTACTGATTTGGCTTTATTAAAGATAGAAGAAAACAATTTGTCTTTTATCCGCTACGGGAATTCTGATGAACTAAAAATAGGAGAATGGGTACTTGCAGTGGGTAATCCATTTGACCTTACCTCTACAGTGACAGCAGGTATTGTAAGTGCCAAAGCTCGTAACATCAATATCATTAGAGGGAAAGAAAATCTTGCCATAGAATCATTTATTCAGACGGATGCTGCCGTAAACCCAGGTAATAGTGGTGGAGCTTTGGTAAACATGAAAGGGGAATTGGTAGGCATTAATACTGCTATCGCCTCTCCTACTGGATCGTATTCTGGTTATTCGTTTGCTGTACCCGTTACTATTGTACAGAAAGTAATGGATGATTTACTGAAATATGGACAAGTACAACGAGCCTTACTTGGTATTTCTATCCAAGAAATTGACGCAAAATTGGCAGAAGAAAAAGAGCTTAAAGAAGTAAAAGGAGTTTATATAGCACAAGTAAGTGAGAGTGGCGCAGCAAAAAAAGCAGGAATAGAAAAAGGTGATGTTATTACTAAAATTGATGGGCATCGAGTAAATACTTCTAGTGAGTTACAAGAACAAATTGCTCGATACCGACCAGGTGACGAAGTAAATGTAACAATAGAGAGAAATGGAAAGGAGAAAAACATCAAAGTAGAGCTTCGTAACAAATTAGGAACTACAGAGGTAGTAAGGAAGGGAGAGAAAGCGGTAAGTATCGTATTAGGAATGAAGTTACAAGCACTTAGCGATACAAAAAGAAAAGAATTAGGTATTTCTAGTGGTGTAACAGTTTTGGAGTTGATAGACGGTGCGATGAAAGAACAGAAAATGAAAAAAGGTTTTATTATACTTAGAGCGGGGAAATACACAGTAAAAAACCCAGAAGAAATTGCTCAAATTGTACAGCAATCAGATGGGGCAGTGTTGTTAGAAGGGATTTATCCGAATAAAGAAAAAGCTTATTATATAGCCAAGTGGTAAACAAAAAAGCCTTGACGAAAGTTGAGGATTTTTATTTTATGATAAAATTAAATTTAATTATTGGTTTTTTGGGTGTTGGAAAAACGAGCCTTATCAAAAAACTGATTGAACAAAAACCTAAAGAAGAGAAGTGGGCAGTGCTCATCAATGAGTTTGGAAAAGTAGGCATAGATGGTGCATTACTTGAAAGCAATCAAAATATTCAAGTTAAAGAAATAATAGGTGGCTGTGTTTGTTGTTCGGCAGAATTACCACTTAAAATTGCTCTTAATCAACTTATTAGGCAGTACAAACCTAATAGGATTATCCTTGAGCCTACTGGACTAGGGCATCCAGGTGGTATTGTAGACATAATCAAAAGAGATTTTGAAGGGGTTATGAGCTTACAGGCCGTATTAGGCTTAGTAGATATTGCTTCACTTTCACGAGAGAAAGTAATGAATCATGAGATTTTTACAGATCAAGTGCAATTGGCAGATATACTTATTGGCACAAAAGAAGATTTACATACTGCTTCCGAAACTCAAAAATTTTTAGATTGGGCAAAAAAACTCTTCCCTCCCAAGCAAGCTATAAAATTAGCTCAAGACATTAACCTATCAGACCTCAATCAAAATCCTGAAATTATCAGAAAATCAAATCATTCCTCTGGTAGCTTTGGTTTATACGAACTTGGACTGATATTTGATATTACTAAAGTGTTTGATGGCAATAAATTATACGAAAGTTTACAAACTATAACAGGTGCAGAACGCATTAAAGGAGTGTTTAACACCAACCAAGGTTGGGTCTCATATAATAGAGTTAATAATCAAGCAACAGCATTTTTTCCTTCATCATATAGAAAGGACAGTAGAATAGAAATCATCTCCGCCTACCCAAAAAAGGAAGAAAAGCTAAAAGAAATGTTAGAACAAAATTTAATACAAAATGACAAAAAACAAAATGAGTAAATCAGTGAAATTAATATTAAGCATCATCTTTTATGCAATAGGAATGATTTCTTACCTCTTCCCCATAGTAGGAGAAACCTTAGACATTGTATGGGCACCAATATCAGGTATCTTAATGTTCAGTATGTATGGTGGAGCAAAAGGAGTGATGAGTGGTATGTTTTCAGCTTTAGAGGAAGCATCTCCCGGCATGGACTTAATCCCAACCTTTACCCTAGTTTGGTTATGGACTTATGTTTGGCAAAAAGACAAAAATGAAGTAGAAGAAATAGAAATTTCTTAAACAGATTCAACGCAATTACTACGCTCACTCTATTTACAGACTGAGCGTTTTTTATATAATGTCATTTTTAAAATCAGATAATTATACAGATATTGAGTGTTATGAAAAGAGGTCTCATATTCATTTCTTTTTTTTCTTTCTTAATCAATGCGTTTTCTCAAGAAAATCAATCATTTACAATTGGTTTTTATAATGTAGAAAACCTGTTTGACACTGTACACGATTATGGTAAAGATGATTATGAATATTTGCCAGAATCTGCTAAGGGTTGGAATACTCCTAGGTATAATTTAAAACTACAACATACTGCACGGGTACTCTTGGCTATGGATAACTGGAAAGGCGCAGACATTGTAGGGCTTTGCGAAGTAGAAAATTTTAAAGTATTAAAGGACTTACGAGACAAAACATTTCTTAGTGAGTTTAATTACGGAATTATACACGAAGAGTCAAATGATAAGAGAGGAATTGACGTAGCTTTATTGTACAAAAAGTCCAAATTCTCTATTCTCTCAACAATTAGCCACCGAGTAAACTTAGAAGCTAGGCAAACTAGAGATATACTTCATGTAAAAGGAATCGCAAATAAAAAAGACACGATTCATGTTTTTGTGAACCACTGGCCTTCTCGCTGGGGAGGAAAAGCCAAGTCTAGCCAGAAACGAATAAAGGCAGCGAAAACATTACGTAACGTTATTGATTCTTTAAAAAGAGCGGAGAAAAATCCTAAAATCATTATAATGGGTGATTTTAATGATGCCTGTACAGACAGAAGTATAGAAACGATTTTGACTGCAATAGCTGACACTAACTCATTTTTATACAATACAGCTACAGATATTGAAGGGACACATAAATACAAAGAGCAATGGAGTACATTTGATCAAATAATGGTGAGTAAGGCTCTTATTCAAAATAGGATGTTGACAGACCTAAAAATGCAAGTTTTTAAAACTGATTGGCTGATTGAAATAGACGAACTATACGGAGGCACTCACCCTTATCGGACTTGGAGAGGGGATAATTACCTTGGAGGTTATAGTGACCACTTAGCAGTTTACATTCGACTAAATACCAAGTGATTGTAAAATATCATCAAATGATGTTTGGTAATCGACCCATTTCACCGATTGATCTTTCTTGAACCAAGTAAATTGTTTTTTGGCAAACCTACGAGTATTTCTTTTGATAAGTTCAATGGCTTCTTCTAAAGAGGAGTTTCCATCTACATATTCAAATAACTCTTTGTACCCCACGGTTTGTAAAGCATTTAGCGATTTATATGGATAAAGTGTTTTCGCTTCTTCAAGCAAACCCTGATTCATCATAATATCTACTCGCTGGTTAATCCTGTCATAAACAATTTCTCTGTCAGCAGTTAATCCTATCTGGACACTTTCAAAACTTCTTTTTACCCGTGTACCTTTACGAAAAGATGAAAAAGATTTACCTGTACTGATACAGGTTTCTAGCGCTCTTACTATACGCTGAGAGTTAGCGTGATCGGTATCATTATAAAATACAGGGTCAAGCTCTTTTAGCTGCACTAACAAAGGTGATAGCCCTTGTTTTGACAAAACATCCATCAATTCCTCTCTTATCTTAAGGTTGACTTCAGGAAACTCATCCAAGCCATAAAGAATAGCTTTAACGTATAAGCCAGAACCTCCCACCATAATAAGTGTGTCGTGTTTTTCAAATAGTTTATTCGTAAGCTTTATAAAATCCTTTTCAAAATCTCCTACGCTGTAATAATCATGAATAGAAAGTGAATTGACAAAATGATGAGGAACTCCTGCCATTTCTTCATTATTAGGTTTTGCCGTGCCTATCTCCATTTCTCTAAAAAACTGCCTAGAATCACTAGACAAAATTTCTGTTTTACAATATTTTGCCAGCTTAATTGATAAAGCTGTTTTTCCTATGGCCGTTGGTCCTACAATTGTAATGAGCCTTTTTTTCATTCTATTTTGGCGTAAAAATCAATTAATTTCTTCTCCTCTACTTGCCAGTTTAAATCTTGTTTAGCTCTTTTTGTATTTTGTTTTAACTCATTATATAAAGCCTCATTATTTATTAATTCATTTGTAACTTTTATGATTTGATTAACATCTAGTTTCACCAATTTTGCGATATTATAAGTTTCATTCAACCGAGTGTATTCTGGAAAGTTAGATGTGATTTGAGGAATCTCTGCATGAATATAATCATAAAATTTATTCGCTAGAGAGTAGTAATAACTTAAGCTTTCTTTTTCTAACAACAAATACCCAAGATAGGCATTAGCTGTTATTTTCTTCAGTTTGCCAGGTTGTACATAACCCATAAATTTCACTTTCTCTATTAAGCCGAGCTCTTTCACTTGCTTTTGTAAATCATCATACAAATCACCTTCTCCGCAAATCAATAAATCCATTGGGACATGAAGCATGGCTTCAATGATTTTCTCTAAGCCTCTACCCTCATTTACAGCACCTATATATATTAAGTAAGGAGTCTCTATTTTCTTCGTCACATCTTCTTTTTCTAATACTGCTGCATTACGAATCACTTTAAAGTCAACGCCATACTTCTGTTTGTATATATCCGCAATAGATTGGTTGACCGTATAAGCGAATTTTGTTTTAGGTAGGATAAATGATTCCACTCTTTCCCAAATCTTTTTTATAAAAGGGCGTTTTACAATCTCAATCATCTCAGTAAAATATTCATGGGAATCATACACGAATGTTTTTTTTTTGAGTTTAGAAACAATAAAGTTAGGTGTGATTGTATCTAAATCTATAGCACACATAATATCCACTTTCTTAAATAAGAGATAAAAAAAAAGTCGAATATTATATTCGATATAAAAGAGTTTTCCTTTATTAAAAAGTAAATAAATTCTTTTGGTTTGATAAGATTTGTTTAAATCAGTAGAAGACTTAAACCCTCTACCAATCAATAAAATTTCATATTTATTATGATGTAAGGTATTACAAATACGATCCATTCGCTGATCGTAAGTGATGTCATTTGTAACTGTAAATATTATCTTTTTTTTCATTTATCATTTACGTATGTTTGTACGCTTAGTTACACTAAAGGTAAACGCAAAATTGAAAAAATCTACATTTTATTTTAAAAAATTTAAAATTTTACATGATAATGTAGGAATGAAAGTAGGAACAGATGGTGTTTTATTGGGTGCTTGGCTTGATTGTGAAAACAAAAAAAATATCCTAGACATAGGTGCCGGAACAGGTCTTATCTCTATAATGTTAGCTCAACGGAACAAAAATGCTAACATCACCGCTATTGATATTGAAAAAGATGCCTATACTCAAGCTTTAGATAACGTAGCTCTTTCACCTTATGCAAAAAAAATCAAAGTATTGCACGCAGCTCTGTCTGATTTTAATTCAGAAGATAAGTTTGACTTGTTAGTTTCCAATCCCCCCTTTTTTCTTGATTCTTTAGAAAGTGATGTACGGAAAAGAAATCTCGCAAGACATACGTCTGCTCTACTTCCTGAAGATTTATTTATGAAAGCGAAAAAAATCCTAATAAGTAAAAGTGAGTTTGCTTTAATTTTTCCTTTTAATTCTGAAGGGTTAATAGAAACTATAGCTTGTAAACATGGTTTTTTTATTAAAAAGAAGTGTTTAGTTTATCCTACGATAAAATCCACCATGGCTAAAAGGGTAATGTGGCAGTTTACGCTAGACAACAATGTAGTAGAGCAAAAGACAGAAAAACTAATAATAGAAAAGGCAAGACATGACTATACAGCAGAATATATTCGGTTGACACGAGGTTTTTATCTCAAAATGAAATAGAAGCTTTTAGTATTTTGTAATTTGCGAGCATGAAAAGAATATTTATTATTACAGTCATCTCTTTATTTCTGATTTTAATTGGGTCAGGAAGTTATTTTTACTTTGGAAGCTTTAGTGAAGGTATTAGAGCAGGAAGGTTAATGAAAATGAGTCACAAAGGTTGGGTTTTTAAAACTTGGGAAGGTCAACTCGATGTAGGTGGTCTTCAAGATTCGGATGGAGATGGTGCGGCTACCACTACTTGGTCTTTTTCGGTTAGAGAACAGTCTGTTGTAGATAGTGTAAATAAAGCAATGGAATACGGATATCGTGTGAGGCTTAATTATGAACAAAAGCACTTCACTTTACCTTGGTGGGGAGAAACAGAATATTTTATCACTAAAGTAGAAAAGGTTAAGTAATAATGGAAGAGAATGAGAGGTTATGGAAGAAAATATTTCATAAGAGTAAAATATACCCAATAGTATTACTGCTACTCTGCTATGCAGTTTATAAGTATCGTAATCGTCAAGTAGAAGAGCAAACCCCTCAACAAGAACTGATAAACGGTTTTGTGTATAACAATGGTATGTGCACGATTGAGGGAGAAACAATGGGACATATCCCGTTTACAATTAAATATATTGCCGATAATCGTAATTACGAGAAAGAGATCAAAAACTTGTTAATAGATTTTAATCAAACGTTTTCTACATACATCCCCGAATCTGAAATATCTATTTTTAATCAATCGGATTTTGTTTGTAATGTGTCGGAAAGGTTTCTTTTTGTTTTAGCGGAAGCGAAAAAAATAGCCCGAAACACAAACAACTACTTTGACCCAACAGTAATGCCTCTGGTAAACGCTTGGGGATTTGGTTATAAAAAACCTCAGGACACACTACCGTCCTCGGGAGAAATTGATAGTATCATGTTATACGTAGGCGTAGACAAACTCACAGTTAAGGATGCTTGTTTGTACAAAACTCATCCCAAATTACAATTAGATTTTAGTGCAATTGCAAAAGGTTATGCTTCGGATGTTGTGGCTAAGTTTTTAGATGGGAAAAACATTCACGATTATATGGTAGAGATTGGCGGAGAGGTAGTTTGTAAAGGTAAAAACTCAAAGAAAAAAACTTGGAGAATTGGAATTGAAGAGCCAAACCAGAGCAAAAGAAGCGTAGTCTTAGCCATTCCTTTACACAACAAAGCAATCGCTACTTCGGGGAATTATCGAAACTTTTATCAGAAAGAAGGAAAAAAATACGGGCATACAATTAATCCTCATACAGGAAAAGTAGCGGCAACTGATATGTTAAGCGTTTCAGTAATTGCAAATACTTGCCTAGAAGCAGATGCTTATGCTACCGCCTTTATGGCGATGGGAGCTACAAAAGCAATAAAAAACAGTGAACAAAGGAACGATTTAGAAGTGTATTTCATTTATAGCGATAAGCAAGAGCTTAAGCAATACAAGTCACAAGGATTCGAGAAGGAGTAATGAGGAAATCAAAAGAATGGTTCACCGAATGGTTTGATACTAAATACTATCATATTTTATATCAAAATAGAGATTATATAGAAGCAGAACGATTTATTAAAAATATCACTGATTTTTTAGATTTCTCTAAAAAAGATTTATTAGTAGATCTTGCTTGTGGAAAAGGTCGGCATGCATTGTATCTTAATAAACTAGGATACAATGTATTAGGATTGGATTTATCCCCTAATAGTATTGATTACGCTAGACATATGGGGAGTTCAACACTGCATTTCGGGGTGCATGACATGAGAAACACTATTCCTATAGAAGGGGTGGGAGGAGTCTTGAATATGTTTACAAGTTTTGGGTATTTTGATGATGACACAGAAGATATTAAGGTTTTAAAAAGTGTGTATGAGTCATTAGAAAAAGGGAAACTAATGGTGTTAGACTTTATGAATGTTCAGAAAGTAATGCAAAACTTAGTAGCTTCCGAAACAAAAACTTTGGATGGCATTGATTTTAATATTACAAGAGCAGTAGTTGATGGTTTTATTCTTAAAAAAATCAACTTTACAGATAAGGGAGAAATGTATAATTTCCAAGAACGTGTGAAAATTATTGATGAAAAAAAATTTGACGATTATTTTAGTTCAGTAGGGTTTAATATTGAAAACAAGTTTGGTAACTATGATTTAGCTAACTTTGACGCTGAGGAAAGCAATCGCCTTATTATTGTAGCTCGTAAGTAATGACATCATTCGAAGACATGTTTAATCAAAATAGCTGGACAGAAGTATCCAGTAGCATCTATGCCAAAACGGCCAAGGATGTTGAATATGCATTAGAAAAAAATAGTAAACGAGACCTAGAAGATTTTAAAGCATTAATCTCTCCTGCGGCGGCATCTTATTTAGAGCAAATGGCACAGCTTAGCCATGAGCTTACAAAAAAAAGATTTGGTAAAACCATACAAATGTATGTGCCAATGTACCTCTCTAATGAATGTCAAAACATTTGTACTTATTGTGGGTTTAGTATGGACAACAAAGTCCGTAGGAAAACTTTAAATAATGAAGAGATTCTAAAAGAAGTAGAAATCATCAAAAAATATGGTTACGACCATATATTACTAGTAACAGGGGAAGCGAACCAAATAGTAGGCGTTCCTTATCTTAAAAAAGTCGTTGAACTTATCAAACCCTATTTTGCTAATGTTTCGATAGAAGTACAACCATTACATCAAGATGAGTATGAAGAATTAATTGATACAGGAATTCATTCCGTTTTGGTTTATCAAGAAACTTATCATAAAGAGGATTATAAAAAACATCATCCGAAAGGGAAAAAATCTAATTTTTCGTATCGGATAGAAACACCCGACAGACTTGGAAAAGCAGGTGTACACAAAATAGGCTTAGGAGTCCTTATTGGGCTAGAAGATTGGCGTACGGATTCATTCTTTTGTGCTAGCCACCTTGATTATTTAGAACGCAAGTATTGGAAGACTAAATATTCAATTTCATTTCCGAGGTTAAGACCTTTTTCTGGTGGATTAAAACCCAAGGTAGATATTTCAGATAAAGAATTGGTACAGCTTATTTGTGCATACAGGATTTATAATGAAGAAGTAGAACTATCAATGTCGACTAGAGAATGCGAAGTGTTTAGGAATAATATCTTAAAACTAGGCATAACATCATACTCGGCAGGGTCAAAAACAGAGCCAGGTGGGTATGCTGCCGAAGAAGAAGCTTTGGAGCAGTTTGAAATATCGGATGAGCGTAGTCCAGAAAACATAGCTGAGATGATACATAAACAAGGTTACGAGGCGGTATGGAAAGATTGGGATCATTCATTACAGAAGCATACTTAAGATGTTGTCTTCTCAAGAAAAAGGACGATACAGTAGACATATTAAGCTGGAAGGTTTTGGCTTAGAAAAACAAGAAAAACTTAAGAAAGCAAAAATATTGGTAATTGGTGCTGGTGGACTGGGTGCTACAGCGTTACAATATTTGGTGGCAGCAGGTATTGGTCATATCACCATCCTAGATGCTGATGTAGTAGAGGAGTCTAACCTACAACGTCAAATCATTTTTAATACAGGTGACATTGGTCTGCCTAAAGTATTAGTTGCTCAAAAGAAGTTACAAGAATTAAACCCTTATGTCACAATTGAGGCCCTTCAAGAACGGTTTAATACTGACAATGCCATTACTCTATGCGAAACACATGATGTAATTGTAGATGGTTCAGATAATTTTCAGACTCGATATTTAGTTAATGATGCCTGTGTGATTACAAATAAACCTTTCGTTTATGCCTCGGTATTTAAGTACGAAGGTCAAGTAGCGGTATTTAATTATAAAAACGGTGCAACTTATCGCTGTCTGTTCCCTACTCCCCCCAGTGCTGGCGATGTGCCAAGTTGCGGTGATATTGGAGTGTTAGGAGTGCTTCCAGGTTTACTTGGTTGCTACCAAGCAAACGAAGTAATTAAAATCGTTACACAAACAAAAAGTGTTCTTAGCGGTAAATTATTATCCATAAACACTTTGAGTATGATTCATCATAGTTTTGCTATTGAGCGGAGTGAAGGTGCTGACATTATTCAATTATTAGATAATTACGAAGCTTTTTGTGGGGTAGATTTTTCTACGATAAAAGAATTAGAGTTTGATGAAATAGCTTTTGAAGAATTTCAAATCATAGACATTAGAGATGGGGTATCATTTAAGAAAAAACACCTCACTAAAGCTGTGAATTTCCCTTATAAAGAAATAACAACGAATATCAAGCAAATATCTAGGGCTCAAAAAGTGCTAATTTATTGCCAACAAGGCATTACGAGTCAGCAAATTATCCAGTATTTACAAAGTGAGCATGAGTTTACAAACTTGTATTCTCTGAAGAATGGGATGGGCTCTTTATAATGGATAGTTGATAATGAGATGTGAGATTCACAAATCGCCGTTATATTTTATTGATCTTATTTCTTCTTAAGCTTTAATACCGTTTTGATTGTAATATTGCGTCTAAATTAGATTGAATTGTTTTTTACATTCTCTTCGTTAAAATAATTTACCGTAACTAGTTACGCTAAATCATTTTTCCTCGATATTGCAAAAAACAATTCAATCTAAATTAGACTC
>CAZEGV010000065.1:0-13091 GCA_964511645.1 uncultured Cytophagales bacterium | reverse complement strand
TAACGGATATAAAAAGAGAGAATTGACTACAAGGGTTTTGCAACGGTCTTAGAATGTGAAAAACAAACAAGATAATTGACGTATATTATAGTTAATATGATATACGTAATCTTGTGAAGAAATTGAAAGGCAGAAGTATTATTGGGGCAGACACTTTTGGGCGATTGATTATGGGTATTGGATTACAGGAAATATTACAGATGAAATGGTGAAATATTATCTAGAATATCATAGGAGAAAATTAGATAGTTCCATCAATTCAAGTTTCACTTTAGAGTGATAGCTCAGTATATAAGGTGCTAGTGTGATTAACCAAAAAGTCCATAGCAGTTTATTTCTTTATAATTTATAGCTAATTCCTACTTGAAAAATAGCTGTAGAGTAACCAATTTCTCCCATAAGTGCAATTTTTTTAGTTAAATAATAACGGGTTCCAAAAAACACCCCTCCCATTGCTTTTGTTTTTGGTTCAGGTGTCAAATAAGGATTTAAGTTTATGCTCCCTTCAGTTTGTTTTATCTTTACTGCAACTATATTATAACCAAATGTTGCACCTATATAAAGGTCTAGTTTTTCGGTTGTTTTTAATAACTCTCCAAAATGATAAGCCCCTTTTATACCTGCTAAGATATTTGTGGCAGTCCAATGATACGTTTGATGTTCAATATTGTAAGGATATTTATATAACGAAAAATAACCTTGGTCTTCGAATAAAGAGCGAGAGATGCCTAAATAAGTTCCTACGGTAATACGATTGGTAAGGGCATATTCAAATTGAAAAACTAAAGGGGGTAATGTCGTTTCAAATCCTTGTGGTCTTACTAAATTACTCAATCCTATAGAGGCATTAATCAAATGATCACCTTTAGATAGGTTTTGTGCTATTACAATATTCCCTGTAAGAAAAAGAATATAAGTAAGTAATGTGTTTTTTAAAATTTTCATTAATAAATAGGGAAATTAGTTAAAGGAGAACAAGAACTTTGGTAATCGTAAAAGTTGGTAGCGTTATTTAGTCCATAGATAGAGTATATAGTTGGTTTGGTTGTAATAACAGTTGTAGAAATATCTGCTAAAGCAACTCCAGAAGAACCTTGGTCATTGTTAGTTGTAAATAAAATAGGACCACAAATATCTGCTCCAGAAGTGATGAATAGATATTTTGTATTGATTGATTCAATGACTGAATATATATATGTTGTTTGTGTGTGATTGTTTTTAGGATGTTGAATATTTCCTGTAACAATTAATTCATTGACATGGACGGATGAATTTTGTATGTATAATGTAGAGCCTCCAACTATTGTGTATTTACCTAAAACAGTAATCTTCCCATTGTTGAGATAGGTGTCTCCTGTTTGAGTTAGAGTATTTGTTTTTATTGTTCCTAAAACTATAAAATTACCACCTCCAACAACTGTAGTGGTACCTGTAACTGTAAGGTTGGCACCTTTAGCAATAACTACTTTTCCAGTAATAGTTAATGCATCCATCGTTACATTTCCATTAATAATTAAAGAGGTGTTGTGCAAGACTGTTTGATTGCCTTGACCAGATAGATTTGCATTGGTTATATAACCAGTTTGCCCATAAGGAATTGTGTGTACACTACCATTATTGTAATAATATAGTTGATGAGGGTATATAACATCAGGTTCTTCTTTTCTACAACCTGTATTTAATAATAAACCAACAAAAGTGACTAAAAATATTTTCTTCATAACTAAATAGTTTCTTCTAGACAATAAATATAGGGTTATTTATCGATTATATAATAAAAAAATAAACAAAAAAATCTCGTTTAATCAGTGAGGATTGGTTGTTTTTGATAGTACATTGATATACTACTTTCTGTAAAGAGGATAGACTCTTAAAAAAAGTCCCTACTTAGTTATCTTCTTCGTAGGGATTTTTAGTGTCTAAGGTTTTTTTTTATTCTTTTACAAAGCGTTTGTATACTACACCACTTGGGGTTTGGACTTGAAGCGTGTAAATCCCAATTATTAAACTTGATATGTCTATTAGTTCTTTATTTACAAAGATTTTGATAACATTCCCCTTGCTATTTATGACGGTACTGCTAATGATGCTTAATCCTGATAGGTGTAAGGTGTTTTTGGCAGGATTAGGATAGAGTTGTAATTTATCTGCTAAGCTTGTAGCGTCAATCCCTGTGATTTTAGAGCAATCTTTGCTGTAAGCCGTTGTAGGGTCTTTACTCCACCAACTGCTAGTAACCCCTGAATCATCATCTGTTTGGATACAACTAAGCTTAGGGTTGTCGTTGCTGTAAAATGTATTAAGAGAGGTATTGTTGCCATTGGCTACGCTTAACTTAGTAAGTAGTTGATTGTTTTGGCAACGAAGATCTGTTAGAGCAGTGTTGCTAGACAAATCTAAATGAAGTAATGATGAATTGTAACACCATAATTGTTCTAAGGCTTTAGCACCAACAGTATTGATGTTTAATGCTGTTCTATTGTTATAGCAATAGACTTCTTCTAGTACGGTATTATTTGATATGTCCAAATTAGTAAGGTTGTTGCTGTAACAGTTTAGTATTGTCAAACTATCTGCACCGTGTAAGTTTAGGCTATCTATTTTGGAGGAATAACAAAATAATTTTTTGAGTTTATGGTTATTAGATACGTCCAAATAAGTAATGTCAGAAATTGAACAGTTTAAGCTTTTTAAATTAGTATTGGTAGAGAGGTCTAAACTGGTTAATGATGAGAATCTTCCACAGGTTAAAGTTTCTAGGCTAGTGTCCCCAGAAATATTTAAGCTATCTAACGAGTTAGTACTACAATATAAATGTTTTAGCTTAGTTAGGTTGGATGCGTTTAGAAATCTAGGGTGTACGTTTTCATTTCTAAAATTAGAAGAACAATTTAGGTAAGTGAGTTCTTTGTTTGCTGTTACGTCCAAATAATTAATCTGGGTATTGATACATGAAACTTTTTTTATTTTTAAATTATGAGATAAATCTAAGTTTGTTATTTGATTAAAATAACAATTGAGCGTATCTAAGTTTATATTTTCAGAAAGATCAAGACTTTTTATTTTATAATTTCCTCCAGTATGAAGGTTTGTGAGAGCGGTGTTTTTTGATAAATTAATAGTAGTTATTTCAACATTTCCACCACATTGCAGGTTGACCAGTTTCAAATTATGAGAAACATCTAGTTTAGAGAGTTGATTTATCTCGCAGTTTAGTTTTTCGAGATTGCTAAAAAGCTCTATTCCAGTTAAATTAGATATGTTTTGCTTGGAGACGTCTAGCTGTATGACCGATGAGGCCTCGGATGGTTCTATTATTTGGTTTTTGTTCGTATTGATTAAAGTATCAGAAAGTAGTATTGATCTAAAAATAGGGTCGGGGATAATTGTACAGTAATCTGACCATACAGCAGTTGACGGTTTTTTGAATTGACCAGAGTGCGATAGAGCATAAGAAACGGAGGGAACGCAGATTGTACCAAGAGGATTGTTTGTGCATGATAGAACACCGATGTTACTGCTATTAGCCACATCCAAACTTGAGAGCTTGTTGTTGTTACAATTAAGACTTATTAAAGCAGTACTCTTACTTAGATTTAGGTTAGTGAGGTTATTATTGTCACAAATCAGATTTGCTACATTAGTAGCCTTGCTTAGGTCTAAGTTTGTGAGTTGATTGTCATTACATTCTAAATAGTTTAGATTAGTACTCTTGCTTAGGTTTAAACTTGTGAGTTGGTTGTTGTTACAATTCAACCGTATCAAAGCAGTATTATTACTTAGGTCTAAGCTAGTGAGTTGGTTGTTGTTACAATTCAACTGTGTCAAAGCAGTATTATTACTTAGGTCTAAGTTAGTGATATTGTTGTTTTCACAAGATAAAATATTTAGGTTAGGAAACATTGACATTACATCTAGCTCAAAGTATCCCGCTCCGCCTAAGTCTAAAACAGATATATTAGAAAGTTCAGATGGATCGAGTATGTTGTTATTATTTTGATCATATTGACCAATTAAATTAGCGTCGATTAGAAGATCGTAAGAGCTTTGTGCTTGTGAGTTTAAAGTTATTAATAAAATTAATACGAAGAATATCTTTTTCATTTCTTTTTTCTTTTAAGTACTTCCTACAAAGATATCTAATTAATATGTTTTTATTTGTTATAAACAAAAAGTTTTTGATGGGATATAGCGTATATTTGGGGAATCATACATTTTGGAAACGAGCTTATGAATAATACATTTGGACAATTATTTCAGATTACAACTTTTGGCGAGTCGCACGGAAAGGGGATAGGAGTAGTGATAGACGGCTGTCCTGCGGGGATTAAGCTAGATTATGACTTTATCCAAAGCGAATTGACCCGTAGGAAACCAGGACAGTCTAAGATTGTAACCCAACGGCAAGAGACAGATGAGTATGAGGTTTTGTCGGGTGTATTTGAAGATGTAACCACTGGAACCCCTTTGTGTTTATTTATCCGTAACCAAGATCAGCGTAGCCACGATTACTCGCATATAGCAGAAAAGTTTAGACCTTCTCATGCCGATTATACTTACCAAGCTAAGTATGGTGTGAGAGATTATAGAGGCGGTGGGCGTTCTTCTGCTCGTGAGACGGCTGCCCGTGTGGCGGCTGGTGCTATTGCCAAATTGGCTTTGACTCAACTAGGGATTAGTTGTCTGTCGTATGTATCTCAAGTGGGTGATTTGAAGTTAGATAAGCCTTATACGGACTTGGATTTGTCCAAAACGGAAGATAATGATGTGCGTTGCCCCGATGCAGATATGGCACAAAAAATGTATGATTTGATTGACCAGACAAGAAAAAATAGAGATACAATTGGAGGTATTGTAACAGGTGTGATTACTGGAGTCGCCGCAGGATTGGGTGAGCCTGTTTTTGACCGTCTTAATGCGGAATTAGGTAAGGCGATGCTGAGTATTAATGCCGTAAAAGGTTTTGAAATAGGTAGTGGTTTTGAGGGGGTTAAGATGAATGGCTCGATTCATAATGATTTATTTTATACCGAAAATGGAAAGGTGAAGACTAAGACTAATTATTCTGGAGGTGTTCAGGGAGGTATTAGTAATGGTCAGGATATTTATTTTAATGTAGCATTTAAGCCTGTGGCAACCATTATGGTGGACCAAGAGAGTATCGATATACACGGAAATCCTGCCGTAGTAACTGGAAAGGGGCGACATGATCCTTGCGTAGTACCTCGTGCTGTGCCTATCGTAGAGGCGATGTCTGCCATTGTGATATTAGATTTTTATCTTCGCCAAAAGGCTAGGCAATTATTTTAGAAGGAGTAGTTGAGCAATTTTAATAAGGATTAAGGCGTGTCCCCACTCGCCAAAAAGGCGAGCTCGTGGGGTCGGGCTATTCGTTCCCAATCTTTTTTTAAGCTTTTATTATTTTAGGTAAAAAAAAGGATTTCCACTTCTGTCCCTCACGCAAAACAAACAATTGTTTTATTTATATTATTTTAGGAAAAAATAGCTAAAGCTACGTTTTGTGTTTCATGCAACAGCAGTGCTAATCATTTTCAAATAAGCGACCCATCTTACTGGGTGGTACTATTCCGATATGCTTATAAGCATTTTCGGTGGTTTCCCTACCTCTCGAAGTACGTTTGATATAGCCCTCTTGTATGAGGAATGGCTCATAAACTTCTTCTATTGTTTCTGCCTCTTCTCCACAAGCAGTAGCTATTGTAGAGAGTCCTACTGGTCCCCCTTTAAACTTTTCGATAATAGTCCGCAAGATTCTATTGTCCATTTCGTCCAAGCCATTTGCATCTACATCTAGTGCGTTAAGTGCTAATTGTGCTATTTCAAGATTGATTGTTCCGTCTCCCTTTACTTGAGCAAAATCCCTTGTTCTTCTTAATAAGTTATTGGCAATACGTGGTGTCCCTCGACTACGTCTAGCTATTTCGTAAGCAGCAGTTTGGTCTACTGGGGTCTTTAGTATCTCACATGATCTTGTGACGATGCTTGTGAGTAGCTTAGCATCATAATACTGTAACCTACAATTGATGCTAAACCTAGCACGTAGGGGCGAGGTTAATAATCCTGAGCGAGTAGTTGCACCTATTAATGTAAAGGGGTTGAGCCCAATCTGTACTGTTCTGGCAGACGGTCCGCTATCTAGCATGATGTCTATTTTGTAATCTTCCATAGCAGAGTATAGATATTCCTCTATGATGGGGCTAAGGCGATGAATCTCATCTATAAATAATACATCACCTTCTTCTAAGCCTGTAAGTAACCCTGCCAAATCACTCGGTTTGTCTAGCACAGGACCAGAAGTTGTAATGATGTTGGTATTGAGTTCATTGGCAATGATGTTTGCTAAAGTCGTTTTTCCTAGACCTGGAGGTCCATGTAGCAGTACATGATCAAGTGCTTCCTCTCTTTGGTTGGCAGCGTTTACAAAAATTTTGATATTGTCCATTATCTTGTCTTGACCACTAAAGTCATCAAAAGAAAGGGGACGCAATGCTTTTTCTACTTCTTTTTCAGAAGAAGAAAATTTTTGGTCATCGGCATTTAAGTAATCTTCACGCATACCGCTAAACTACAAATTATAGCTCGATATAAGGATGGTTTGCGGACGATTTTTGTTTCATGAAATTAAATAAACAACTTTGTCTAACGAAAATCAGTTCTTTTTTTGATAAAAGTAGTTTTTTTATTATTCTTGTAAGATAAATCAATCAACTTAAACTTATACAAAGGAATGAAAAAGGTAATTATGTTATTAGTAGCTGCAGCATTGACTGTTACAGCATGTAAAAAAACAGGAAATACAGAAGGTGAAACTACGGACTCTACTTCAGTAGCTACTGATGGTGAAGGAATAGAAGGAGAAGGAACAGAAGGCGAGACAACAGAAGATGCAACATCGATTGATACTGTTGCAGTTTCTACAATTGGAGCTGATTTTGCAGAAGGTTCTGCTGAAAAGTCTATTTTAGATTTTGTTAATGGCGGAGAAGCTGGAACTAAAACTTTCGTTTTAGATCAATTTGCTGTTGTTGAAAGTGGAGAAGAAGGTGCTGACGATGCTATTTCTGCAGGTGCAGAAACTCAGCTTAAAAATATTGCTGCAATTCTTGCCGCTAACCCTGAGTTAGGTGCTGAAATTCAAGCACATGGTCGTGACGTAGCTTTAGTGAAAGCTGGTACAACAGCAAGAGCTAATGCTATTAAAGCCAAATTGGTTTTATTCGAAGACTTCAAAGGAGAGCAATTAACTGCTAAAGGTTTTGGAAAAGATCAATTATTAGAAGGTGTTGATGGTAAAGATGCATCTCAAAAAAGAATTGTAATGGCTATTACAAAAAAATAATTAACACTATTATAGCGTGATTAAAAAAAAGCAGGACATTTGTCTTGCTTTTTTTGTTTAATGATTATTGATGATTCTTAGGCTTTCGTCTAAAGGGTTTTTATAATCTACCCAATAGATTTTAATTCCATCTTTTTCCATTTTTCTAAAATAAGTCATTTGCCTTTTTGCAAACTGATGTATGCTAGTTTCTAATTGCTTAAACATTTCGTCATAACTAATTACTTTTTGTAAATACAAACTAAGGAATTTGTATTCCAACCCATACCAATAGAGTTGTTCATGCGATATGCCTTGGTTCAGTAATCTTTCAACTTCTTCAACCATTCCATTTTCTAACCTAAATATAAGTCGTTGACTAATTTTTTTTCTACGCAAGTCTGTTGGGATATTAATACCAATTACTACACTTTGGATGGCTGGATAATTTGTTTCTGTATAATCAAGTCCTGCTTGTATGTGCTTTTTTTTTTCAATTGCTCTCAGTAGTCTTTTTTTAGAACTTTCATCCGTGTCCCCAAGTATTTGCTGAAGCTCTATTGTATTTTTGTTTTTTAATTTCTTTCGTAATAAATCGTTCTCTGGTATATTGGTTAGTGAGTACCCTTGTAGGACAGCCTGTACATAAAGTCCCGTTCCTCCGCAAAGTATTAGACTCTTGTCATTGTTATAAACTGTATGAAAGTCCCGAATGTATTGATAAAGGTTGTATTGATATCCCGCATTACAAATATCAATAAGGTGATAAGGAATGTTTTTGTACTCATCAAGGTCTTTTCCCGTACCTATATCCATATTTTTATACACTTGCCTAGAGTCTGCACTAATGATTTCAGCATTTCTTTTTTCGGCTAGTTGTACTGCTAGTCTAGTTTTTCCCGATGCAGTAGGACCAATTATGGTAATAAGAGCTTTCATTCTGTCAATTTCACTTTTCAATAAAGAAAAACAAAATTCAAATTCGTATCTTTGCGTATAGAATTACTGATATATGAATATTTTAGATAAAATCGTAAAAAACACAAGAAGAGAAATAACAGAAAGAAAAACTAAACTAAGTGTATCAGACTTAGAAACAAGTCCTTTTTTCTTTAGAGATTGTTTTAAGGTAACAGAGTTTTTGGCTGACCCTAATAAGTCAGGAATTATCGCTGAGATTAAAAGACAGTCGCCATCCAAAGGTATTATAAATGATTTTTCTTCGGTAGAAGAAATCGGGGTTGGCTATGAGAAGAGTGGCGCATCTGCTATTTCGGTGTTAACTGATTATGAGTTTTTTGGTGGAAAAATGGAATACTTAACTCAAGTGAAAGAAAAAGTAAATATTCCCATCTTGCGAAAAGATTTTATGATAGATGAATATCAAATAATTGAAGCCAAAGCAATTGGTGCTGATTTTATTTTACTTATTGCAGCATTACTGACTCCATCAGAAATAAAAAATTTTGCGAAGCTTGCTCATTCTTTGGGGATGCAAGTATTAATGGAAGTTCATGATGAAGATGAACTTATGCCAAGTATTATGCCTGAGCTGGATGTGATCGGAGTTAATAATCGAAACTTAAAAACATTTGATGTATCAATTGAGACTTCGTTAGAGTTGGTTCAGATGATCCCTGGGGAATTCAAAAAAGTATCAGAAAGCGGATTGAGTAAAGTTGTTGATATCAAAGAATTAAGCAAAGCAGGATTTGATGGTTTTCTAATTGGAGAAACTTTTATGAAAACAAATAATCCTGAACTGGCTTTAGCAGAGTTAGTAGCAGAGTTGAATAAATGATACTTGAAGTTGCTATATTGAATGTTAAAGCGAATCAATCAAAGAAATTTGAAAAAGCTTTTGAGGAAGCATCCCTTATTGTATCGAGTATGAAAGGCTATGTTTCTCATCAACTCAAAAAATGCTATGAAAAACCTAACCAATATATTCTGCTAGTAAACTGGGAAACTTTAGAAAATCATGAAGGCGGTTTTAGGAAATCAAAGAAATACCAAGAGTGGAAAAATCTATTACATCATTTCTATGAACCATTTCCTGTTGTAGAGCATTATTTAGACCTATAGATAATATGAAAATAAAAATTTGTGGAATGAGAAATTCCGAAAATATAAAAGCTTTAGTATCGCTTAAACCCGATTATATAGGTTTTATTTTCTACAAAAAATCAAAACGTTATGCGGAAAAAGTTTTAGATAAAGCTATTTTAAATTTAATACCGACTGAAATAAACAAAGTAGGAGTATTTGTAAACGAGCCAATAGCCGAAATACATCGTATCTGTCAAAAGTTTAGTCTTAATCACGTTCAATTACATGGGGATGAATCCACAGAAGACTGTCTCAAGGTAAAAAATCTAGGTTATACGCTAATCAAAGCATTTGGTATTAATGAGGAGTTTGATTTTACATCATTAGATAAATATGAGAAATATGTAGACTTTTTTCTTTTTGATACCAAAACCAAAGATTATGGCGGTTCTGGTAAAGCTTATAACTGGAAATTTTTAAAAAAATATAAAGGAGAGAAACCTTATTTTTTGAGCGGAGGGATAAGTAAAGAAAATGTCAAAGAAGCACTAATGTTTGATGATAAGCGTATGCAAGTCTTAGATATTAATAGTAATTTTGAGTCAAAGCCAGGGTTAAAAAACATAAAACTACTTCAAGAAGAAGTATTTACAAGAATATGAAATACAGTATAGACGAAAATGGATATTATGGAAAATTTGGTGGTGCATATATCCCAGAAGCTCTACATCCTAATATTGAAGAATTAAAAGATAATTACCTGAAAATTATAAAGGATAATGACTTTCAGAAAGAATTTCAGCAATTACTACGAGATTATGTAGGTAGACCTACACCACTGTATTTTGCCAAACGATTATCAGCCAAGTATAACACAAATATATACCTAAAGCGAGAAGACCTTAACCATACAGGGGCTCACAAAGTAAACAATACTTTAGGACAAATTTTATTAGCCAAGAGATTAGGTAAAAAACGTATTATTGCAGAAACAGGAGCAGGACAACATGGTGTAGCAACGGCTACAATGTGTGCGTTGATGGGGCTGCCTTGTGTAGTATATATGGGAGAAGTAGATATAGAACGTCAAAAACCCAATGTAGAAAGAATGAAAATATTGGGAGCGGAAGTAAGACCTGCGAAAAGTGGTAGTAAAACTCTTAAAGATGCTACTAATGAGGCACTTAGGGATTGGATAAACAATCCAGAAGATACTTATTATATTATTGGTTCGGTAGTTGGACCTCATCCATATCCAGATATGGTAGCAAGGTTTCAATCAATTATTTCTAAAGAAATCAAAAAACAATTAAATGAGCAAACAGGGAAAACAAAACCCGATTACGTGATTGCTTGTGTAGGAGGTGGTTCTAATGCCGCAGGAGCATTTTATCATTTTTTAGAAGATGAAAGTGTGAAATTATTAGCAGCAGAGGCAGCAGGATTAGGCTTAGATTCAGGTAAAACAGCCGCCACTACGGTATTGGGTACAGAAGGAGTCTTGCACGCCTCTAGGTCGTTGCTGATGCAAACTGAAGATGGTCAAGTAATAGAGCCACACTCAATTTCGGCAGGACTAGATTACCCAGGGATTGGACCTCTTCACGCACACCTACACGACACCAAAAGAGCTGAATTTATTCCAATTACAGATGATGAAGCCTACGCTTCCGGTATTATACTGAGTCAATTAGAGGGGATTATCCCAGCACTAGAAAGCTCTCATGCCTTGGCGATTCTAGAAAAAATAAAATTTAAAAAAGAAGATGTTATCGTGCTCAACTTATCAGGAAGAGGAGATAAAGATTTGATGACTTACATAGAAAGAGGCGGTTATTAAAATTAGGGAGGTGACTGGACTATCCGCTATTTTTTTATTATTAGTTATTAAAATATAAGTAAAAATAAACAAAAAAAGGATGCTACTCCTCTTCCCACAAAAAAAAGTGCTATAAAAACCAATAATATTCTAATAGATTAGAAATATGAAAAATAGAATTACAACATTATTTGATAGTGGTAAAAAAGATGTTCTTAACGTCTATTTTACAGCAGGATACCCATCTTTAGATGATACCCAACCGATCCTCAAAGCACTAGAAGAAGCAGGTGCTGATATGGTAGAAATAGGAATGCCATATTCTGATCCAATTGCAGACGGACCAGTGATACAAGCCTCGTCTGAACAAGCATTAGCTAATGGAATGACCATTCGTAAATTATTAGAACAACTGAAAGATATAAGAAAAGAGATTACTATTCCCATTATGCTTATGGGATACATCAACCCAGTATTACAGTACGGAGTAGAAGCCTTTGTGAAAGAAATAGCTTCAATTGGTATTGACGGATTGATTTTTCCAGACCTTCCTTATGCAGAATACAATAGATTATATAAGGATGTTTTTGAAGCTCATAATGTATCAAACATATTCTTAATAACTCCTCAAACATCAGAAGAACGTCTACATAAGATAGATGCTTCTAGTAAAGGCTTTGTTTATATTGTGTCTACAAATAGTACAACGGGTAATGAGAGTAAAGCCAATCAGGATATGTCTAGCTATTTTGATAGAATACAAAGCGCCGGTTTAGAAAACCCTACTTTGATTGGTTTTAATATAAAAGATAGGATTACATTTGATAATGCTTGTAAATATTCAAGAGGAGCAATCATAGGTACTGCATTTATAAAATCATTGCCAAAAGAAAAGAAAGATTTTAAAAAGTCAATTGAAGGGTTTGTACAAAAAATAAAAGGTTAAGCGATTCACTTAACCTTTTGTGATAATTATTATAAATAATAAGTGTTATAAATTTTTCATTTCTACTTGTGGGAATGGAATAGAGATGTTTGCTTTGTCTAAAGCCATTTTTACATTTTCATGTATATTGAAATATACATCCCAATAATCTTCTACTTTGGCATAAGGTCTTACAACAAAGTTTACGCTAGAATCAGCCAATTCACCTACTCTTACAGTTGGTGCTGGGTCTTTCATTACTTTAGGGTCAGCTAATAGCACATCTTCAATTACCTTTTTCACCTCCCGTATGTCAGCGTCATACGCCACACCAATAGTTGTATCGACTCTTAAAAAACCTTGTTCGGTAAAGTTTACAATACTACCATTTGATACAACTCCATTAGGCAGGATAATTGTTCTCTCTTCGGGGCTGGTCAATATAGTATTGAAAATTTTGATTTCTTTTACTACCCCTAGGTGTCCTTGCGTTTCTATCAAATCACCTATTTTATAAGGTTTGAATATAAGGATAAGTACTCCGCCAGCAAAGTTTGCCAAGCTACCTTGTAGTGCTAAACCAATAGCTAGGGAAGCAGCACCCAATACAGCTATTAAAGATGTAGTTTGGAAGCCAAGCGTACTTGCTATCGAAATAAGTAACATTATTTTAAGTAACGTGGACACTAGACTAGATAAGAACGGAACAAGAGATTCATCTACGTTCTTTTTCTCTAGTATTTTTCTGAATAGCTTTGTTACCCTCTTGATAACCCACATCCCGATGACAAGGGCGAGTACTGCAATGATTATCTTAGGACCGTATTCAGTGGCTAAATCGATTCCTTTTTTTATTAATTGTTCCATAATTTTTTGTGTTTATGTTTGATTTACTTGTGCAAGGTATGCTGAATTCAAGTCACAAATGCAACTTTTTAATTAAACAATAATTGATTCAT
>CAZEGV010000064.1:0-13151 GCA_964511645.1 uncultured Cytophagales bacterium | reverse complement strand
CGATAAGGTCATACTATTATTAACTCACTTGGGGTAAAAATAACGGATATAAAAAGAGAGAATTGACTACAAGGGTTTTGCAACGGTCTTACCTTTGTAAACATTTCGTAAAATAAGTAAAAAAAAAGCTTTATCCTTTTCGTTAGAGTGAAGTAAAATACAAACTGCACTTTCTATGGGTACTACACCAATATTAGGCTTGTCTTCTCGTAAAAATTCACGTTCTGGTTGAAAAAAAGTAATTTCTTTTAACTTCTTTTCAAGTGTTTCAATTGTCATTCTAAACAAAAAAATCCCTTACAGTAAAGCAAGGGATTGAATTTTATTTTTTAGTAATCTTAAACTCTGTCCTACGATTGTTTTGCCTACCTTCTTCGGTATCATTGGTATCTATCGGCATTGTTTCACCATAACCTTTGTGAGTAAGTCTAGTCTTTTTAATTCCTTTCTTTGTCAAGTAATGAAGCACTGCACTTGCTCTATGGTCAGATAATTTCTGGTTATACAATTCAGTACCAACATTATCGGTATGCCCGCCCATCTCAATTTCAAGAGTAGGATTATCTTTCAGTAGTTTCACTAATCTATCAAGCTCATTAACAGATGCAGCTCTTAACTCTGCCTTGTTTGTACTAAAGAATACATTCTTAAGTATTATAACAGTTCCAACGCTGGCTTTTTTAAGTTCTATGTTCTTCTCAATCGTTTTAGCAGCATCTTCTTTTTTAATCACGAAATTTTCTGAGTGAAATAAGTAATCAGTTGCCGTTACTACTATCCCATAGTTCTTTCCTGAAGGTAGTGATACTAAAAACTTTCCTGTTTTACTGTTTGACTTAAAAGTTGCTAAAGTTACTCCTTTATCATTGTCTACTAGTTCGATATTAGCTACCACAGGTTCTTTGGTTATCTCATCCGTTACAGTTCCTTTTAAGATAGTTGTTTGAGCACTTACTACGGCAACTTGTTCTGGTTTAGCGTCATCTACACTTGGTGATAGCAACGAAGCCAACATTTGCTCTTCTGTAACAGTAATTGGTTCTTTTTCAATCCCTAAGAATGTTATTTCGTAAATATCTTCCTTACCTTGACCATGAGGATTAGCGGAAGCATAATAACCAGTTCTTCCATCGGCAGACAATGCAAAAAACACATCATCTCCTGGAGTATTAATTGGGTAACCTAAATTATGAGGCTTAGACCATTTACCTATCTCCTCATCATACACTACTTTGAAGATGTCTAATCCTCCCATAGAATTATGCCCCTCAGAGCTAAAAAATAACGTTTTTCCATCTGGGTGTAAAAACACACCTCTTTCGTTATATTTAGTATTGATATGGTCACCCATATTCTTAGGTGCAGACCATTTTTCTTTTTCATCATCATACTCACTATAAAAAATATCATGGGTAAAATAATTTGGATCAAAGTTATAATCATCTCCCTTCCCTAGATTATCTTTAGGTTTATTCGTTACAAAAAATATTTTCTTACGATCTGCTGTATATACCGCAGAAGTTTCATGATAATCCGAATTAACTGCTTTTGGTAATTTCTTAGGTGACTTCCATTCATCCCCATCTAGTTCAGAACTAAGTATCTGCCCGCCATCTTTTGATGAGTAATACAATATATGCTGACCATCAGGACTTAACGAAACAGTTGCTTCATGTACTTTAGTATTAATTGGTCCTTTTATAAAACTAGGTTTTTGCCAAGTACCTAACGAATCTTTATGAGACACCATAATGTCTTCAAAAAACACAGGCTCTCCCTTATCGTGCTTTTGATCACGCTCGTTATAATGATGAGCACCTACAACATCTGGTCTTCGAACAGTGAAATACATTGTAGTATTATCTGCCGTAATAACTGGTCCATACTCTCTATATCGAGTATTAATCATTGGACCTACATTGTCAATAAACACTCTAATAGGATTCTTAGATAGAACTTTACCACTTTTACATTCTTCTATGTGCTTATCATATAAAGCAATTTCTCTAACTAATTCTTCATGTTGGTCTTTCCCTTCATGAGAATTTAGATACTCCTCAAAATCTTTATAATACTTAATTGCTTCATCCCAATCCTCATTAAGGTGATGGGCTCTAGCCAAATTAAATGCAATATCTGATGCTACACTAGGGTTTAATTGATAAGCTTTTTCAAAATACGGGACTGCCTCTGTTTTGTGAATACTTAACACAATACATTTCCCTATATAATAATTCAAATCAGCATTATTAGGGTTAAATTTATTAGCTACCTTAAAATGCTTTAAAGCATTTACATATTGATGTTTCCCTACATACATCAGTTTTTGCCCCTTTTTATATTCTTTATAAGCAGACTTGTATTCTTTTTTTTGTCCTTTAAAGTTTTTCTTCTTCCAAGCTACATCTTGAGCCACTCCTAAAGAAGATATAAATAAAGTCAGTAGTATATATAACGTAATTTTTTTCATCTCTATCATCAATTATTTTTTATTACAAATTTGTCCTCCATAAGCTACTACTGATGAAATCACGTTGTATTCCACAGCTTTAGTCCAGTCCTCACACGCACCGTTAGTATTACGAAGCATTTCTCTTACATTACCTCTATTGAAGTAAGCTATTCCCAACGCAGGGTCAACAGAAAGTGCCTTAGTATACTGCGATTCAGCCTGATGATAATCTTTTATTTTATAATAAACATTCCCCAAGTTATTGTACGCTAGTGCATAATTAGCATTTACTTTAATTACTTGCTCAAAATCTTTTTTCGCTTGTTCAAAATTATTATTTTCAAAATACGCTCTTCCTCTATTATTTAATAAAATTTGATTATTTGCATCTAAGTGTAATGCCTCTGAATATAGATTTATTGCTTTACCATATTCTTTATTATCACGGTATAGAGCTGCCAAATTTTGTTTATACAAAATACTATTTGGCTTCAACTTAATGGCTCTTTTGTAATCTACTGATGCTTTTATTAGAAGATCTTGTTTTTTATAAGCACTAGCTCTATCGTGGTAAGCATCCGAATATTTTGGGTTTAAATCAATAGCTTTACTATAAGCATCACTAGACTCTTCATACTTTTCAGAAATATACTCTACCGAACCTAGTAAATAATATGCTTTTGCATCCTTTGGATGTTTAGACAAATGATGAATCAGATGTTCTTCTGCTTCTTGGTAATTCTTTCTATCAAAATAAACCCTTGCTAAACCTAAATGTACTGGGTAATCATTATTAGTAGTTGTCAGCAACCTCTTGTAATCTTTAATAGATAAGTGTAACTTATTAAGTTGATGCCTCACCACAGCTCTGTTATACAACGCTTTAGCAAATCTCTCATTACCAACTAATGCTTTTGTATACAAAGCCTCTGCTTTAACCATATCACCACTACTGTAAGCTATAACGCCATTATTATAAGCCTCTTGACTGGCTTTTAATTTTACAGATGCTTTATCCTCTATTACAAGTACTTCATCTTGAGCATTTGATAGTGCTGTTATCGCTATACAACACACAAATAATAACTTTTTTATCATTTTCATTTTAAAATATTACGCTTAATAAAATCTTTTAATATAAAATTCATCCTTTTAAAGTGTCTTTCTGCACAGAAAACCGTGATTAAAGACACTTTTCCGACTTATTACAAAATAAGTCGGGATAAATATAGTTTCATATTTTTTTGAATTAAAGGATTTTCATTAATATTTTGCGTAAGCGAGTAAAAAAAACATTTCTTTATGCCCAACTTATATCAATCTTTCGATACAGAATCTCGGTTTTGGTTATCTAATTTAAATAATTACAACGAAGCCCCTTTCCTCAAGAAGCATGTTAAAACCAATCAATCTGCACAGGATGTCTATCAAGAAGTATTTGGTGAGTCACTTCAATGTATAGAAAACATTAAATTATGTACTCAACAAGTCAATACTAGCACTAAAATTGGCAAAAAATCATTTGCTGGTCGTATTCTTTTTTCGGTAGGAACTCCTAAACGAAAGAAAAGACAAAACTTTCCTACATTAGTGCTTTCTGACATTTTAACTACCCAAAATACAGTATATAAGCTAATGAAAGAAGCTGAAAGATTAAGCGGAATTTTAAGAGGAATAAAAGGAAAAGTACAACATGCAGATTACGGTTATTTATCAGCAGAAGAGTGGTACAAACTTATTATTATTACTTTAAAAAGTAACAAAAAGAGAATAAACACTATCAACAAAATGTTTATTTAACCAAGTTAAACCCAACCCCTAGACTCAATATTGTATAAAAATCATTTCGTTGATTACTACCTCGCTGAGAGCCTGCTTGCCAATATTCACCATTATTACTTGTGCTAGGCTCATAACCTTTTTCTGAGCTTCTATCAGCAAGAGTAAGTCCGTCTCCAAACAACAAGCTTCTCTCTGCATAATCTCCGCTCACATCATCTATATAATCCGAAAAGGTATAATAAAACCGATACTCCGCAGTTAAAAACAGCTTATCATTGACATCAAAAAGCAAACCTAAACCAACATTAACTGTAAGTGTAGTCTTAGCATAAGCCACCCCCTCCGTTTGTAAAGCTTGTAAATTTACTCTTCGATTATTTAATTTTGTTTGAGGGTTAAAAAACAACATCCCCACTCCCCCCAAACCATAAGGATGGACTTTGTTTTTATTTGTATAATCACCATATTGAGTAAAAAAATATTGCATATTGACTTCCAATTGATAAGTATTACTAGAAAAAGACAATGCTTTATCTGCTCGTTTAGTAGATTTAGAATCGTTAGCACCCAAATAACCTAAGTGAAACCTAGAGTTAAAATACATTTTTTGCTGAATATGAAATCTAGCCCCGACTGACATATCATAGCCCAAATTAGCACAATCAGGGCAAACATCACCGTGAAACATAGAAGGACCAAAAGAGACTGTAAAAGCAGTAGATTGGGCTAATATAAGATTTTGGGCTTGAGTCACATAAGACAAAAGCATCAAAAAAGTACAAAAAAATCTAATAATTACATTATAAAAACCTGACATCGATTTATTTTAAGATTATCACGTATAAATATAACAAGAAAAGCCGCTCTGAATAACAAAGCAGCTCAAAATATTTTCATCAATTAAAACTGGATTTATTTCCCGAATAGTGCTTTAACTTCTTCTGCTGTCACTTTCTTTACGATAGGTTGAGCGTTAAGACGTTTGATTGTTTTTACTCTTTTTTTAGCTCTTGATTTATTAACCGCAGCTTTTCTTTTTACCTCAGTAGTCGCCATTTTGTTTCTTTTTTATTTTTTTTTAAGAACACAAAGATACAAAGCCTATCTTCTTTTCACACAAAAACGATACTTTTCTTTCTTTTAATTTTCAGGGGGATTCCTCGTGGTACTTTGCTGTCACTTCATATTGTAGTAATTCAAGTCGGGATCTATCCCAATATGTCTTCAGGATGTTTACTGTTTTTGTTTCTGAATTTCGATAATTACAAAAAAAACATCCTGTTTTTGATAAGGAATTTCTACCTATCAATATACCCCACTTTAATTAATACGGAGTATAAACAATAAATCATAATTGATTTTATAGTAGGCTTAGGGATAGACTCCCATCATGGGACAAAAACAAATTAGAAAATGAATAAAAAAGTATTACCAAATGGAAAGCCCCAATCTTTTTTTCTTAAAAACTTTTAAATACTTCAAACCGCTTACGCAAAAACTTACGAGTATTCATCGTAAATGCAAAAACCAAATAGATATAAACTGGAGATCCATGAGTAATAAACGACATATATATAAAGAATAATCGCACACTAGCGGTAGAAACACCTAGTTTCTCCCCTATCCTATGACAAACACCAAAGATGTTTATCTCGAAGAAATCACGCACTTGTTGGATGATTAACATAATAATAACGATTATTTTAAAATAAAGTTACGAGAATAATAGCAATAATAACAATATTACAATAAATTCGCAATTGAATAAATAACTTTTAAACGATAGAGAAGAAAAAATGATAGCTACTTTCAAAAAAATCGGATTACTTATATTGGCAACTTTAGCCTTTTACGCTTGCTCTTTAAAGCAAATGGTTAAACTTGCTGAGCAACAAGAATTAACAGTGACACCTTCTCCTTTAGAGCTACATGGTGACTCTGTTAAATTTGAAGTAAGTGCAGTTCTACCTGTAAAACTACTTAAGAAGAATAAAATTTATACCATCAAGACTAAGTATGCTTATGGTGATCCTACTCAAGAGTTAGATCAATTTGAGTTTTCAGATGTGGAATTTCCTAATCAAAAAATAGAGCAACCTAACAAAAAGCAAAGTTTCAGTATGTTTTACGAAGACGCTATGGAAACTGGTGAACTTAAAATAAAAGGGGTGGCATCTAACCTAGCTAAAACTAAATATAAAGAAACTGAAGAGTTAAAAATTGCTGATGGTGTCATTACTACTTCTCGATCAGTTGCTTATGCTTATGACATTAGCCTTGCTGACCATGGTTACAACAACAAAGAAGAATTAATTCCTACAAATGTTTCTTTCCAATTCAAAAAAGGGAGTGCAAAGCTAACTAGCTCAGAGGTAAAAGGTAATTCCGGTCAAGAGTTAAATGCTTTTATCGCTGCTAAAAACGTAACAAGAACTGTAACTATCACTGGTAGTCATTCACCAGAAGGACTTGAAAGCGTAAACTCTAAGCTTGCTGAGGATCGTGCTAAAGTAATCAAGAACTTCTATTATTCTAAAATGAAGTCCTATGATTACAAAAATTTAGCTGACTCAATTAAGTTTGAGACTATAGCTATTTTTCAGAAATGGGATCAGTTTTTATCTCTAGTAGATGCTAATTCTTCTCTTTCTGATGAAAACAAAGGTGACATCAAATCAATCGTATCTGGTAGTGGTTCTTATAGAGACAAAGAAAAAACTTTGTCAAAAAAATCTTACTACAACACTTTAACTAGCGAGGTTTACCCTACTTTAAGATATTCTAAAACTCGAATATTGAGTGTTAAGAAAAAGAAAACCAATGCCGAAATCAACATCTTAGCTAACTCTATCATTAAAGGAACTGCTAAAATAGATACTCTTTCTAACGAAGAGTTAATGTATGCCGCAACTCTTACGCCACTTAGTGATGAGAAAAAAGCAATATACAAAGCCGTTGCAGATAAACACGCTACATGGCAAGCTCACAACAACTTAGCTGCCATCTACTTGCAAGACGCTAAAAAAGCGACTAATGCTACAGCAAAAAAAGCTATCGTAGAAAAAGCAAAAGCTCAAAGTGAAATTGCTGTAAACAAAGACGCTAACGCTATCACGTTAAACAATTTAGCTGCTACTCAATTATTACTTGGAGACAGAAAAACAGCAATGTCCACTTACGAGCGTGCTGCTAATGCATCAGGTGCTAACTCAGAGGTATTAAAAGGCTTAAACGCTGGTAGAGGTTCTATAGAAGTACGTAACGGAAATTATAACAGAGCGATTACTTTACTTAAAGGTGCTAACGATAACAATGACGAAGCATTATACAACCTTGGATTAGCTTATTTATTATCTAAAGACTACTCTAATGCTCAACAAGCTTTAGAAGCAGCTATTTATGTAAATAAGAAAAATGCTTTAGCTCATTATGCAAATGCAATTGTAGGTGCTAGAAAAGGGAATGAAACACTAATAGTAAACAACCTAAAAGAGGCTGTAAAATTAGATGGTAACTTAAGAGATAAAGCTATTAAAGACTTAGAATTCAAAAAATATTGGGAAAATGCTCAATTCATTGAATCATTAAAATAATTTTAAGTCTCGACATCAAAAAAAATAGTCGTGTGCATTACGCGACTATTTTTTTTTGTATTATTCGATACTAATGTATAATATTGTAGCAGTAAGAGAACAGAGATAAACTTATGAGGCAAATACAATTCAGAGAAGCTTTGAGAGAAGCAATGTCAGAAGAAATGAGAAGAGATGAAAACATCTTCTTAATGGGTGAAGAAGTAGCAGGTTACAACGGAGCTTACAAAGTAAGTTTAGGGATGCTTGATGAATTTGGTGCTAAACGAGTAATAGACACACCTATTGCTGAGCTAGGCTTTACTGGTATCGGCATCGGTGCAGCAATGAACGGTTTGCGTCCAATAATCGAGTTCATGACTTTTAACTTTTCTTTAGTAGCTATTGATCAAATCATCAATAGTGCTGCCAAAATAAAATCTATGACTGGTGGGCAATACAGTGTCCCTATCGTTTTTAGAGGGGCTACAGGTAATGCAGGACAATTAAGTTCTCAACATTCTCAAAATTTCGAAAACTGGTACGCAAACTGCCCAGGACTAAAGGTAGTAATCCCTTCCAATCCTTATGATGCAAAAGGTTTATTAAAAGCATCTATCAGAGATAATGATCCCGTTATATTTATGGAGTCGGAGTTGATGTATGGTGACAAAGGTGAAGTACCTGAAAGTGAATACCTACTTCCTATTGGCATAGCTAATGTAGTAAAAGAAGGAAATGACATTACTCTTGTTTCTTTTGGTAAAATGATGAAAGTAGCCAACGAAGTAGCTATTCAGCTAGAAAAAGAAGGTCATTCGGCAGAAGTAATCGACTTACGTAGTGTAAGACCTATTGATTATGATACTATCATTAATTCTGTAAAGAAAACCAATAGACTTGTTGTAATAGAAGAGGCTTGGCCACTAGCCTCAATTGCTTCCGAAATTGCTTATCAAGTACAGAAATATGCATTTGATTACTTAGATGCACCAGTGTACAAAATCAACAATTTAGATGTTCCTCTTCCATACGCACCTACATTAATCGAAGAAATTCTTCCTAACGTAAAGCGTTCATTAGAGGCTTGTAAAGCTGTTTTATACAAATAAAAAAAAACAAATAAAAAAGCCGATGGAGTTTTCTCTATCGGCTTTTTTGTTTATACCAATATATGATTTCTATTAATAATCTTTCCTACCTTATTGGAGACCGAGTGCTTTATGAGGATGCCTCTATTCATATAAAACCAAATGATAAAATTGGATTAATTGGTGCCAACGGAACAGGGAAAACAACTTTTTTACGTTTAATTACTGGAGATTACCCACCTTCTGAAGGAACAATCAATAAGAGTAAAGACTGTACAATTGGCTATCTTAACCAAGATTTACTGTCATACGAAAGCGAAAAAACAATTCTTGATGTTACTCTAGAAGCCTTTGAAGAAGCTCAAAAGCTAAAACATGAGATTGATGATATCCTAAAAAAACTAGAAACTGAATATACTGACGAATTAGTAACTTCACTTACTGACAAACAAGAAAAATTTGAAGCCTTAGATGGTTATACTCACCAATCTCAAGCCGAAGAAATACTAGAGGGGTTAGGTTTCAAAACAGCCCAATTAACTGTACCTCTTAGCGAATTTAGTGGTGGATGGCGTATGCGAGTAATGTTAGCCAAGATTCTTTTGGCAAAACCTTCTCTTTTACTTTTGGATGAACCTACCAATCACCTTGACTTACCCTCTATAGAATGGCTAGAAAAATACATCAAAAATTATGACGGTGCAATCATCATTGTCTCTCACGACAGGTATTTTCTTGATAACTGTATTACTAAAATAGTAGAAATTGCCCACCAAATGTTTAATCAGTATAGTGGGAATTATAGCTTTTACTTAGAAGAAAAAGTATTACGTGAGGAGATACAACACAATGCCTATGTAAACCAGCAAAAGAAAATACAAGAAACAGAGGCATTTATCACAAAATTTAAGGCAAAAGCTACCAAAGCAAAACAAGCCCAGTCTAGGCTCAAAACACTAAACAAACTAGATCGACTCGAAGACACAGCACAAGATGCTGCCGTAATGAAGTTTAGGTTTGATGTAAAAAAACAAGCGGGAAAAGTAATTTGCCAACTGAATAACATTACAAAGTCTTACGGAGACAATCTTATCTTTACACCTTCGGAGGGCGTTATCAAAAACGGGGATAAAATTGCCTTAATCGGGGCTAATGGGAAAGGGAAATCTACTTTACTCCGTATGGTCTCTGAAGAGGAATCACCTGATGACGGAACAGTAGAAGTAGGTCATAATGTACACAAAGGATTTTTTGCTCAACATCAACTAGAAGCACTTAACCTCAAAAGCTCTCTACTAGAAGAGTTATCATACATTAGTGGAAGCAATAAAACAGAGTTAGAGCTAAGAAGTTTACTTGGTGCATTCTTATTCACCAATGATGATGTAGACAAAAAAATAAGCGTCTTATCTGGGGGGGAGAAATCTCGTGTAGCCCTAGCCAAAACACTTATAGAAGGAGCAAACTTCTTGTTATTAGATGAACCTACCAATCACCTTGATATAAAATCTGTTGGTTCTCTTATCAAAGCCTTAGTAGACTATCAAGGTACTTTTATTACAGTATCTCACGATAGGCATTTCATCAAAAGCGTAGCCAACAAGATTTGGTTCATAGAAAATCATGAGCTCAAAGAATACCCTGGTAGCTATGACGAGTTTATGCACTGGATGCAAAAAAGAAAGATACAAAATAGTCCATCAGAAAAAAAAATAAAAAAAGAAAACACAAAACCTCGTAACGACAACAATTTCAAACAGTCAGAAAAAGAAACAAAAAAGCTCAAGAACTCATTGAGTAAGGCTGAAAAAGACGTTGAAACTTTAGAAAAACAAATATTAGACTCTAATAGCGAGTTAGCAAAGCCTGAAGTATACAACGATAGCGAAGCATTACAAAAACAAACAGCGATACTCAAGAATCAAAAAGAAGCTTTAGCTAAGACAGAAAAAGAATGGGAGGCTGTCGCCCTAAAAATAGATCAAATAGAATCTGTATGAACCTATTAAAAATTTTACGTGCTGTGTTTATCTCTATTCTCTTATTTATTGTGTTTTACTTGTTACTTATCTTTTTTGGGGCTCGTATCAATACATCAGCCGTAAAAGATAGAGAAGAAGTCTCTATTTATATCCTCACAAATGGAGTACATACCGACATTGTAGTGCCTAGTATTACTGAAGACATCAATTGGGAAGATACTTTTAATACTAACAATACCTCTTCTCAGAAAAAAGGAATGACCTATACCGCCATTGGCTGGGGAGACAAAGGATTTTACCTCAACACGCCTACTTGGGCTGACCTAAGTTTTAAAACTGCCTTTAAAGCAGCATTTGCTCTCGGTAGTTCAGCGGTACATATCACTTATTACGATACAATAAAAACCAGTGACTCTTGTAAAGAAATCAAAATCAGTACAAGACAGTACAAATTACTTGTTAAGTACATTAACAATACACTAAAGAATAAAAACAAAAAAGCTATTTTCATCAAAACTGATGCTAATTACGGTGAAAATGACGCTTTTTATGAAGCCAAAGGAAAATACAATATTTTTTATACCTGTAATGCTTGGGCTAACTCAGCCTTAAAATCCTGCGAACAAAAAGCTTGTTTATGGACTCCTTTTGACAAAGCTATATTCAACCTATACAAATGAAACAAGTAAAAGACATACTCGTAAGCGATGAAGTATTTAGCAAACAGTTTGTTTGTGACCTTAACAAATGTAAAGGGGCGTGTTGCGTAGAAGGGGACTTAGGAGCTCCTCTTGAAGAGGAAGAAACAAAAATACTAGATGAAATATATCCACTAGTAAGACCCTACCTCACCGAAGCAGGGAAAGATGCAATAGAAGTATTAGGCAAGCACATTGTCGATTATGAAGATGACTATAGTACACCACTCATAGATGACAAAGAATGTGCTTATGTTTTTCATGATTTTGATGGTACGCTCAAGTGTGGTATAGAACAAGCATATCTCGATGGTAAAACAACTTATCACAAGCCTATCTCATGCCACCTCTACCCTATCCGTACTATGAAATTAAGCATAGGGGAAGCCATTAATTACGATTACTGGGAGATTTGTGCCGATGCTTGTACACTTGGAGAAAAACTTAAAGTTCCTGTTTACAAATTTTTAAAAGACCCACTTATTAGAAAGTACGGGAAGGATTGGTATGCCGATTTGTGCTTAGCAGCAGAGGAAGATTAATACAGATGTTAAAAACAATTTACTGTATAAACAATATTTTTTCAATACTCACTACCAGCACATATTTTATAACAAAGGACAATACATTTGGACTAAATCGTTAACTTACAAACTCAAATCTTGACAAAAGATAGATAGAATAAAAGGAGTACCAAATGTAAAAAGGTTTATTATCTCCAACAAAAAAGATTAATACCAATGTTTGAACAAACTTTTAAAAACATAGATGACATACTGCACAAAGACGCAGGTTGTGGAAGTGAATTAGATTACGTAGAGCAAACATCTTGGGTGTTATTCTTGAAATATTTAGATGATTTAGAAAAAGACAAACAAACTGCCGCTGAACTTTCTGGAAAATCTTATGAAAGAATAATTGACAAAAAATTCCATTGGACAGTTTGGGCTACTCCTAAATTAGCTGAAGGGAAAATTGACCACAATGCCTTAACAGGTGATGATTTATTGGATTTTGTAAACAATGAGTTATTTCCTTATCTCAAAAAGTTTAAAGCAAACGCTACCAGTGCCAATACTATTGAATACAAAATTGGTGAAATTTTTAGTGAATTAAAAAACCGAATACAAAGCGGTTACAATTTGCGAGAAGTAGTAAGCCTAATTGATGAACTCCGATTTAGAACCCACGCAGAACAGCTTGAAATGAGCCATTTGTATGAGGGTAAAATTAAAAACATGGGGAATGCAGGGCGTAATGGTGGTGAATATTACACCCCTCGCCCATTGATTAAAACCATAGTAAAAGTAGTTGCACCCCAAATTGGAGAAACCATTTATGACGGTGCGGTAGGTTCTGCGGGATTCTTGGTAGAAGCTTTTGATTATTTGAATAAAAAAGGATTATCAACGTCTGATGTAGAAACTTTACAAAAGAAAACCTTTTACGGAAAAGAGAAAAAATCGCTGGCGTACATTATTGGTATTATGAATATGATATTGCACGGTGTAGAAGCTCCTAATATTATACACACCAATACATTGGCAGAAAACCTAAGCGATATACAAGAAAAA
>CAZEGV010000063.1:0-13734 GCA_964511645.1 uncultured Cytophagales bacterium | reverse complement strand
TGTGAAAAACAAACAAGATAATTGACGTAGATTATAGTCAATATGGTATAAGATATCGGAAAAGAACCTTTCTTACGGTTACTGGAGATTTCTTAGGAAATGGACAAACGCAAACAATCTCAGAGATACTATACTCCGATTTACTGAATAATCAAGTTGACTCAATTTTATCACCATTTGATTACCCTTGGGAAGACGTAATTGAATGGTATCATCAACAAAACCTTAAACTTGTAATAAAAGGGGATTAAAACAGAGTAACCAAGTAAAATATATGTTTTTTTGACATAATCCGAAATCATAGCACAAAAAAAGTTACCTATTTAAAAAGATAGGTAACTTTTTCATTCTTATCATTACTCTTTCACAAAACGTTTATTCGAAATTCCCGCTTCAGTTTCTAATTGTAAAATGTAAACTCCTGTACTCAAATCAGAAATGTCAATCATTTTGTTATCTAAATTTACTACAGATATTTCTTTTCCTAACAAATTCATTATTCTAACTTTAATAACTTTTATTTGTGACTTATTATCAACAATAATTACATCCTTAGCAGGATTAGGATATACAGAAATACTGCCGATACTGTTTAATGTTTCCATCCCTGTAATTGCATAACAATTAGATGAATAATTGGCTTTACTGTCTTTTCTCCAATTACTAGGGATATTATTAATTATGCTAGCATCTACTTGTATACAAGAAAGAAGAGGTGAAGAAGCCGCCGCCATTACAGTAATATTATTTCCATTTCCATTTGCAAGATTAACTTGTTTTAAATAATGGCTAAAAGCACAAACAATGCTTTTTAATTTTAGATTTTTAGACACATCTATTTCTGTTAAAAAACTTCCGTTAGCAATTAATTCTTCTAAATTAGGATTTTCACTAAAATCCATACTCTCAATTCCTGTCTGAGATATATTTAACTTTTTAAGTAATAGGTTATGACTTAAATCTAAACTTGTAAGGTTAAAATTAAGATCAATTTCAAGATCTACTAAAGCAGTATTATGACTCAAATCAATAGTAGACACCTCTACTTGAGTCAAATCTAAATGAGTTAGAGCTACATTTTGGCTTAAGTCAATTGAAGATAAGTGTAAATTTGCTTGACAATTTAATTTTGTCAAGTTGGTAAAATATTGTATCCCCTCCAAATCTTTAATACGACCAAGAGAAAGATTTAAACTAGTCACATCTAATACCATTTTGATCGTAATATGCGTCTAGATTAGATTGAATTGTTTTTTGCATTATTAAGGCAAAATAATTTAGCATAACTAGTTACGGTAGATTATTTTAACGAAGAGAATGTGAAAAACAAACAAGATAATTGACGTAGATTATAGTCAATATGGTATAATGCCTCTGTAACAGATATTTCTTTATCACCATTAAGATCAACTCCTTCTAATATTAATTTTTGCTTAAACTTAGCATCAGGTATATTTATATTTTGTTGTGCCACTAAGGTGCTAGAAATAAATATTAGAACTAGCGAATAAAGCTTCATTGTTTTCATTGTTTTGTAGTTTTAGTTATAAATTATTTTCGATAGTATATTAATTTTTAATATACAAAAGTAACCTATGCGACATTTTGTTAATTTGATTTCATATAAAAAAGTCGCTTTTTTATACTATAACTATTTGATAATGAATATGATGTGAGTTGTGTTTGAAAATAAAAAATGGAAATCAATTTAGTAGATAATTTCATCACTTATGTATAATAGCTACACTCGGAGTTTTTGATTTGCTAAATTACTGTTTATAAAACATAGCTTTTGCTACATTTTGTTTGTTTCTTATTGCGTTAAGGATTGACGTGAAAATCCTTTTTGTTTTTATGATTATTAATTTCTTCATCTCTTTTGCTTTATCTTCGATAAGTTCAGACTGATACAAAAGCAAATGATAATAATCATAAAAACAATAAAGATTGGGAACAGAAAGCCAGACCCCACGAGCTCGCCTTTTTGGCGAGTGGGGGAACGCCCTAACATTATTTTATCCCTTGTTATTCTCAAACGCTATCTTCCCATTGTCCATTTTGATTTTAACGATGCTTTCTTTATGAATTTTTCCTTCTATAATTTGCTTAGATAGTTCGTTTAATACTTCCCGTTGGATGACTCGCTTAAGCGGGCGAGCTCCAAAAGTAGGGTCATAACCTAAGATACCTAAATGATCAAGTACCGAATCTTCTGCTTGTAATGCTATCCCGTTATCTGCCAATCTAGTTTGGATTAGTTTGAATTGAATTGTTACAATTTCTCTGATTTCGGCTTGGGTAAGTGGTGTAAACATGATAATCTCATCTACACGGTTTAGGAATTCGGGTCTTACTGATTTTTTCATCAATTCAAACACTTCTGCTCTTGTTTTTTCAGTTATTCCTTCTATTTCTTCGGGTTTTACATTTTCAAATCTTTCTTGAATAATGTGTGACCCAACATTAGAAGTCATAATAATAATGGTGTTTTTGAAGTTGGCAATTCTCCCTTTGTTATCAGTAAGCCTACCATCATCTAAGACTTGCAAAAGCACATTAAAAACGTCAGGATGTGCCTTTTCTATTTCGTCTAATAATATAACTGAATAAGGTTTTCTGCGTACTGCTTCTGTTAGTTGTCCGCCTTCGTCATAACCTATATAGCCTGGAGGGGCTCCTACTAACCTACTTACGGCATGGCTTTCTTGGTATTCAGACATGTCTATACGTACTAATGAGTTTTCGTCATTAAACATATATTCGGCAAGTGCTTTGGCAAGTTCTGTTTTTCCTACTCCAGTTGTCCCAAAGAAGATAAATGATCCAATTGGACGTTTAGGGTCTTGTAGTCCAGCTCTTGAACGGCGTACTGCATCTGATAATGCTTCTATTGCTCTTTCTTGTCCTGCTACACGGTTGCCCAGTTCTTCTTCTAGGTTTAGTAATTTTTGAGCATCACTTTCCAACATTTTATTAACGGGAATACCAGTCCATTTGGCTACAACCTCTCCAATATCTTCTGGAGTTACTTCTTCTTTTAATAGATTATCTTCATTTTTGGCGTTAAATTCTTTTTGTAAATTGTTTAAATTATTTTCGCTGTCTTTTATTTTTCCGTAGCGTATTTCGGCTACTTTTCCGTATTCACCATTACGCTCGGCTTGCTCTGCTTCAAGCTTATATTTTTCAATATTTTCTTTTTCGGCTTGGATGGCTACAATGACTTCTTTTTCGGCATTCCACTTGGTACGTAGCTCATCTCTATCAGCACTAAGTTCAGCAATTTCTTTATTTAGAATTGCTTCTTTGTCTTTGTTTTTTTCTCGTCTAATGGCTTCACGCTCAATTTCTAATTGCATGATTTTACGTTCTATTTCATCTAATTCTTCAGGTACTGAGTCGATTTCAATACGAAGCTTCGCAGCGGCTTCATCCATCAGGTCAATGGCTTTGTCGGGTAAAAACCGATCAGAAATATATCTATTTGATAATTCTACAGCAGTAATCACAGCATCATCTTGAATCCTCACTCCATGATGAACCTCATATTTGTCCTTAATCCCTCTTAATATCGAAATAGCATCTTCTACAGAAGGTTCGTCTACCACAATTGTTTGGAAACGTCTCTCTAGGGCTTTGTCTTTTTCGATATGCTTTTGGTATTCGTCCAAAGTGGTAGCACCAATTGCATGAAGTTCTCCTCTAGCAAGAGCAGGCTTTAATAAATTGGCGGCATCCATAGCTCCATCTCCACCTCCAGCACCTACAAGGGTATGAATCTCATCTATAAATAAAATAATTTCTCCAGCAGCATCCTGTACTTCTTTGATTACGGCTTTTAGTCTTTCTTCAAATTCTCCTTTGAACTTTGCGCCTGCTACGAGTAGCCCCATGTCTAAAGAAATAATTGTTTTAGATTTTAAGTTTTCTGGTACATCTCCTGCAATAATTCGCTGAGCAAGCCCTTCTACAATAGCAGTTTTCCCAACGCCTGGTTCTCCAATTAGTATTGGGTTATTTTTTGTTCTTCTGGATAAAATTTGTAATACCCGTCTAACTTCTTCATCTCTACCGATTACTGGGTCAATCTTCCCTTCTTTGGCTTTTTTGTTGAGATTTACAGAGTATTTTTCTAATGATTGATATTTTGATTCAGCATTTTTGTCGTTCACGGTTCCTCCTTTTCTTAATTTTTTAATTGCTTCAATTGTTTTTTTTCTTTCAAAACCAGCGTCTTTTAAAATCTTGCCAATTTCGTCACCACTTTGCATGAGGGCAAGTAAAATATGCTCTACAGCTACAAACGAATCTCCAAAAGTTTTTAACTCTTTTTCTGCTTTTAATAAGTTTTGATGAGCTTGGTTAGATAAGTTTGGATCCGCCCCACTTCCTTTTGCTACTCGGCTAATAATAGCATCAATAGTTGCTTCTAAGTGGTTGGTATTTGCTCCAGTTTCGTTGGCTATAAAGTCTAAGATATAATTATCTGTAAGTATTAATGCCTTAAGTAAATGAGCAGATTCAATAACAATCTGACCATTAGATTTGGTTACTTCTATAGCTTGCTGAAGTAGTTGTTGTGATTTAGTTGTATATTTTTCAAAGTTCATATCTAGTTGTATTTGATAAAGCTTCTCTCAAAAAATCTTCCAAGCTTAATAAAGAGACAATTTGTCTGATAATCTACTCGATTGATACAGGTTTAATGACGTTTTGTCTTATTTTGGCGTTAACCTTATTTTGTTATACCATTTCAGGATCAAAATAGTGTTATCCTTTTTTTATCTTAGTCTTCCTACTTTGACTCAAAAAGTACCTGATAGAGATATAAAAATTATTATGTGGGATTTTATAAGTTTGGGTAGTAAACTTATAGCCTGTAAGTACATGAAATCCTAATAATTTATATCCAATTGAGGGGGATACTCCAAACTTATAATGATTAAAATCTGAGATCATATGGGCATTAATCCCATAAGATAGGTTTGTTCTTCCACGTTTGTACCAAGAGCCTAAGGTATAATCGATGAGATTATTTTTGAATTCATAAGAAGCTAAAAAAAGCCCAGAGAGTGTTGGAGCATTATTAAGTTTTAGTTTTTTATATTGAAACTCTCCTCCAAGGCTAATAAAAGTATATTTCCCTCTTTCTATACCTAATAACACACCGTATTTATATCGTTTTATTTTAAGTTGGCTTTCCCAGTCATGAGCTTGACTTACCAAACAAGAAAAAAGAATAAAAAAACTAGAAAATAAAATAATTTTTGTCCTCATAATAAAAGCAAATATAATGAGCTTTTTTAGATAAAAGTCACTTTGTAAGTAAAAACTAAACGATATAATAAAACAATTCTTTAAAGATTTGGGCGTTTACTTGTCAATTGCCAAAAATTCAAATAATTTACGTTTTGAAAAACACTTTAGAGATGAAATCATATAAAAATATTAATAATCTATTCGGTTGGCTAGCATTTTTGATTGCCATGATAGTCTATGTACTTACGGTAGAAGAAGTGGCTAGTTTTTGGGATTGCGGTGAATTTATTGCCTGTGCAGAAAAATTACAAGTACCTCACCCACCTGGAGCACCGTTGTTTATGATTTTAGGAAGATTATTTTCTTTACTTTCTCCAACAGTAGATCAAATTGCTTATTGGGTCAATATGCTATCGGTAGTATCTAGTGCTGTTACTATATTATTTTTGCATTGGACGGTAACGATGATTGCTCGCAAGATTGTACAAAAAGGCATTACAGACGTTGAACCTACTTTTGTAGAGACTTTAGCCATTCAGTTTAGTGGATTAATTGCAGCTTTGGCTTATACATTTAGCGATTCATTTTGGTTTTCGGCAGGAGAAGCAGAGGTTTATGCGATGTCATCATTATTTACAGCGTTAATTGTTTGGGTAATGCTCAAATGGGAGAGAGCTGCAGAAAACCCTGATGCTGATCGTTGGCTACTAGCAGCAGCATTTGTTATAGGTCTTTCTACAGGAGTCCATTTGTTAATCTTACTTACGCTCCCCGCTTTAGGTCTTATTTATTATTTTAGAAAGTATAAAAAAATAGATGCTAAAGGTGTGGTTGCTACTTTGGGTATTAGTGTTTTTATCTTATTTTTTGTCTTGATTATTGTTATACAGCAAATACCAAGTCTCTCGTGGGGATTTGAGAAATTCTTTGTTAACTCATTAGGCATGGGCTTTAACTCTGGAATTTACTTTTTTCTGTTTTTATTAGCTGGAGGAATGACTTATGGTACTTACTACTCATACCAGAAGAATAAGAAGCTGATGAATCTTGTAATGTTGAGTATTACATTTATCATGTTGGGCTATATGCCTTACGGAATTATTATGATTAGGTCTAATCAGAATCCTATCATTGATGAGAACAATCCAGAAGCAGTACCACAATTTGTGTCCTATCTAAAGCGTGAGCAATATGGTTCTTCTCCTATCCTGACTGGTGCACAGTTTACTGTAAATCCAATTGGGTATAAAGACAAAAAAATAAAAAAGTATAAAAAAGGAGAAAATGGTAAATATGTAGTGTACAAAGAGCAAGTTCAATATAAATACAATAAGGCAGAGATTAGTTTATTCCCAAGAATGCACAGTCAAAGAGATGATCACAAACGAGCTTATATAAGCTTTCTGAAAAAAGATGACCCTAATTATATTGAAGGTACAATTCCTACATTTTCACAAAACATAAAATTCTTTTTTCAAGTACAACTTGGGCAGTGGTATTGGAGGTATTTTGGTTGGAATTTTGTAGGAAGAGAAGGACAGATAAAAGGTGATGGAGTATTGTGGGGAGCGGCAGATAATGAGAGTCTACCAGTATTGTCTCAAAGTAAAGCCAGAAATAGCTATTATGCCATACCTCTTATTTTAGGATTAATAGGACTTGTTTTTCATGCTTATAAAGACGAAAAAGAAACTGTAATCATCGGTTTATTATTTTTCTTTACAGGGTTAGCCGTGTTGATTTATCTAAACACACCACCTAACGAACCTCGTGAGCGTGATTATGCCTATGTAGGGTCTTATTATGCTTTTGCTATTTGGATTGGCTTAGGCTGTTTAGCAATTTGGGACACTTTAAGAACCCGATTAAAAACAGGAGCATCCTTAGCCTTAGGAGTAGCAGTATTAGTTTCCAGTTGTGTACCTACTATTATGGCCGTTCAGGGTTGGGACGATCACGATCGTTCAGGTAGATACTTCTCTATTGACCAAGGTAAAAACATGTTAGAATCTTGTGCACCAAATGCAATATTATTTACAGGAGGGGATAATGACACCTTTCCATTATGGTACTTGCAAGAAGTAGAAGGTTTCAGAACAGATGTACGTATTTGTAACTTGAGCTTGCTAAACACAGATTGGTATATAGATCAAATGAAGCGCAAAGCTCATAAGTCAGAAGGATTACCAATACAATTACCTAAGAAATATTACCAAGAAGGGACAAATGACCGTCTTTATTATCAAGATAAAAACGGAAAGAAAGAAGACAGAATGATGTCGGTAAGAGGGTATATGAAGGCTGTTATGAACAATGATCATCGTGTAATGGGAAGAGGTTATAACGCTTTATTTAATTCTAAAAATTGGTTTGTTTCTTATGATTCTACTGCAATGATGATAGAAGAAAAAGCGAGAATCACTAGAGGAGAACATCCAATGATTCCTAAAGAATTAACACGATTGGTTACTCCTACTATTACATGGAAAATCAATGCTAATTCGCTTGATAAAAAACATTTGATTATGCTAGACATGATTTCTACAATTATGAAGGATGGTTGGAAGCGTCCAGTATATTTCTCTACAGGAATTAGCCCAGCTGAGTATTTAGGGTTGGATGATTACTTAATCCTTGAAGGCTTATCATATAGGTTAACTCCAGTGCAACACGGTCAAAAAGAAGATGTCGTAAATGAACCTGCGATGTACGATAATCTTTTCCGTAAATTTGAGTTTAGAGGACTCAAAGATTCTACCCGTAGTTATACTAGTGAGTTTCCTTTGCATGTATCAATGCAAAGAAGGCATTATATGCGATATGCTACCGCAATGGCTCGTCAAGGAAAGTTTGATAAAGTTGTGGAAGCAATTGATTTTGTAGAAGAAAACATACCAGACGCATCTATTCCTTTTGCAGAAGATATGACAGGTGCACCTCAACTTCTATATGTTGCAGGAAAACACAAGAGAGCCATTAACCTCTTGACCCGTTTACATAAGAGATTCCAAAGAGACCTAGATTATAGGTTAGAAAATGGTAAAACAAGTGGATATGAATTTTACAGAGAACTGTCAGGTTTGCAAAGCTTAGGCAATAGCTGTATTGGGATGCTTCAGCGAGAAAAAGAAGAAGATAAAAAAGTATTAGAAGATGCTTTGGCTCAAATCAGAGGAGACATTGACCGTTATAGTAGTCTAGCAAAACGACCTTAATTAATGTCTTTTCAATCTTTTTCTTTCAACAAACAAATATCCTCTGCGATTGAGGACTTAGAGTGGACAACTCCTACCGCCATTCAAAAACAGGCTATACCTCTTTTGTTGGGAGGTTATGATGTGATTGGTATTGCACCTACTGGCACAGGAAAAACCGCCGCTTATGTATTACCGATTTTGGTGAAACTAAAATACGCACAGGGAACAATACCACGTGCTATCATTTTGGTGCCAACCAAAGAACTTGTACTACAAGTAGAAGAACATTTTGAAGCACTTAATAAATACTCAGACCTTAGAATGGTTTCCATTTACGGAGGAGTAGGTGCTAAAGTACAGATAGAAAAAATACAAGAAGGTTGTGACATTATTGTAGCGACCACAGGGAGGTTTATGGACTTGTACTTACGTGGAGAAATCCCTGTAAAAAGACTCACTACAATGGTACTAGATGAGGCAGATAAACTACTAGAGATGGGGTTTATGCAACAAATTAATTCCTTGCTGGAAGTTATCCCTCACAAAAGACAGAACATGCTATTCTCCGCAACATTCTCGGACAGAGTAGAAGAACTCTCAAAAGATTTTCTCGAATTCCCCAAACGAATAGAAGTAGCCCCACAAGCCACTACAGTTGATAATATTACGCAATACCATTATCAAGTACCCAACTTTATGTCTAAGATATTGCTTTTACAGCATCTACTGGACGATGAAGAAGAGTTTTCTAAAGTATTGGTCTTTACAAACACCAAAGCCTCCGCAGACAATATAGGTAAGTTTGTAGACCGAAAATTAGCAGGGGGAGTACGAGTTATACATTCCAACAAAGGGCAAAATGCTCGAATCAACTCTATTAAAGCATTTGAGTCAGGCGAGGTAAGAACCCTTGTCGCAACAGATGTGTCAGCAAGAGGAATCGACATAAAAGGAGTCTCTCATGTGATTAATTTTGAGCTTCCTACCAGAGATTATGTCAACTACGTACACCGAATAGGGCGTACTGGGCGAGCAGAACAAATAGGTCGTGCCATCTCTTTTACCAATGAGCCAGAAACTTGGCATCTACGTAGAATTGAAGAATTTATCAAATCAAAAATAAATCAAAAAACTATCCCAGTAGGCTTAGTATTCCCCGAAACAGAAAAAGAAGAAGCACACTCTATTGCTAGAGGATTGGATTGGGTCAAAAGAAAAGAAGACCCAACTTACAAAGGAGCATTCCACCGTAGGAAACCAAAATCGGAAAAGAAGAAAAAAAAGAAAAGGTGAAATGATATAACCCCAATAACTACGAAAAACTTAGCCTTTAAAAGCAGAAATTAAACTTAATATAGTTATATTTGACTAAGAGATAAATTGAAGTTTTTTCTTTTTGAAACCTTAATTAAATGATGAGAGTAATTTTTCTACTATTAGTGTTATTTACAATGTGCTTAGCACAAGGACAATCTTGTAAAAATAAAAAAGCATTAAAAAAGTATCAACAAGCAAAAGTAGCCATTCGTAATAGAGATTATGATACTGGAATCGCATTATATAGAGAATCTATCAAAGCAGATGAAAACTGTGAAAAAGCATATCAAGGATTAGTAAATGCCTATACTACAATGAACCTTTTATCAGGTGAGTATAATTTGAAAATCAAAAAATGTCATCAAAAAATAATTGAAATAAATGAAAGTAAACAAAGTGCTGATGAATCTCGATTTCAATTAGGGAAAATCTACTTCAAAGAAGGTAATTATCAACAAGCGACCTCTCTTTTTGAACAAATAGATAATAAAAAGTTTAAACGATTTAATTATTATTTAAACTCATCTCAATACGCTACAAAAGGAATAAAACACCCTTTGGTATTTAATCCTCAAGCATTAAGCCTATCAAACATCAATAGATTTCCTCATAATAGCAGACCAGTACTTACCTCAAATGCTCAAACAATTGTCTATTGTGCCAGAACGAATAAACAACCAGATGAAAATATTTATATTTCTCATAAAACAAATAATGAATGGGAAATGAGTACAGAAATATCTGCCAATATCAATACCGAAAATAATGAAGGAATGGCAAGTATATCTGGAGATGGAAAAACATTAGTATTTACACGCTGTAACAAAAAAAATAGTTGTGATTTATACATTTCTTATTCACAAAACAATGAGTGGTCTGTACCTAAGAACTTAACACAAGTAAATTCTGGGGGTTGGGACTCTGAAGCATCATTATCGGCTGATGGTCGGTCGATGTTATTCTCGTCTAACCGTAAGGGGGGATATGGTGGTTTCGATATTTATTTCACAAAAAAAAATCAAAGTGGAAACTGGTCAACACCTAAGAATTTGGGAAGCTCTATTAACACATCATATAATGAAGTAACCCCTTTTTTACATGCCGGTAATGAACGTATATATTTTGCCTCTTCAGGGCATTATGGTTATGGCGGTTATGATTTGTTTTATTCAGATAAGGTAAATGGAAAATGGTTAGCGATACAAAATTTGGGTTATCCGATTAACACTAAAGACAATGAAGGGTCACTATTTATAACTACTGATTCCGAAACAGCTTATTATGAGAAGTTTACTAAAGATAAGCGTGTAGCATCCTCTAAGATTTATAGTTTTGAAATGCCTAAAGTATTAAGCCCTAAAAACAGAAGTATGTCCCTTAGCGGAAAAGTGATAGATGCCAAAACAAAAGAAGCGATTAAAGCTTCAGTTATTATTCTTGATTTAAATACTAAAGATACTATTGCTCAAGTAACGTCGGATACTCAAACGGGGGGTTACAGCGTTGTATTAACACGAGGGAAAGAATATATGATGTGGGTTGAAAAAAGAGAGTACCTTCCTCATTCAGAAAATTTTGAACTAAAAAATGGTAGGGTAAAGCAAGAGGGATTAATTGTAGAACTTCAACCTTTGATAGCTAATACATCTGTTGTTGTTCTTAAAAACATTTTTTTTGAATCAGGAAGTTATACTTTACAAAGTAAATCGTTTACAGAACTGAACTTTATGAGTAACTTTTTATCTAGCTATCCTAACATAATTATCCGAATAGACGGACATACAGATAACACTGGAAAAGTGGGAGATAATTTACTTTTGTCTAAAAATCGTGCAAAATCTGTGTATGACTATTTACTTAAAAAAGGAGTGCCGATTAAGCAACTTAATTATAAAGGCTACGGAGAAGCTAGGCCAGTTGTGAGCAATGATACACAAGAGGGGAAGGCAAAAAATAGAAGAATAGAGTTTAGGATATTAGACATTAAATAATGGAATATTCACTATCATCTATAAATGAAGTGGTTAAATATCTTCGAGAAGAGTGCAAGGATTATAATGTTTGGATCTTTGATGCTGAAATGGGTGCAGGAAAGACAACACTTATCAAAGCTTTATGTGAGGGTTGGCAGGTAGAAGATCATGTAAGTAGTCCAACTTTTTCTATTGTAAATGAATATTATTCTACTCAAGTAGGAACTATTTATCATTTTGATTTTTACAGAATAGATAATGAGTTAGAAGCAGAAAATATTGGTGTAGAGGAGTATTTCTATTCGCCAAATTATTGCTTGATAGAGTGGGCATCTAAAATCCCTAGTTTTATTCCTGAGAAGTATATAGTAGTTAAGATTAATATTGAAGATACTTCCATGCGTACTTTAAAAATACAGAGATATGGCAAATAAAGATAATTTTGGGGCAATTCAGCAAAGTGTGTTATACCCGCAAGAATCAGCATTGGCTACTCAAAAAGACAAACAATTTTTACTAATAGGACTCCCAAAAGAAACCTCATTACAAGAAAATAGAATCTGCCTAACCCCAGGATCGGTAGGAGTACTTGTTGCCAATGGTCACGAAATAGTAATAGAAACAGGAGCAGGAGATGCTGCTAACTTCCCAGATTATTTGTATAGCGAAAATGGGGCCAAAATTGTTTACTCTGCAAAAGAAGCTTTTGAATGTGACATTGTACTCAAGGTAGAGCCACCTAAGGCAGAAGAAGTAGTTTATATGGCTCAGAAGAGCACTCTGATGTCTGCTATACAGCTATCCTGTATGGATGCTAAAGTGATTAAAGCAATCTCACAAAAAAAAATAACAGCAATCGGTTATGAATATATTGAAGACAATGAAGGACAAAACCCAATTGTGCGTAGTATGAGTGAAATAGCAAGCAATTGCATCATTTCAATAGCAGGAGAATACCTAAGTAGCACAAAAGATGGAATGGGAATTATTTTTGGAGGTACCACAGGAGTTCCACCAACAAAAGTAGTGATACTAGGTGCCGGCACTGTAGGTGAGCAGGTCGCTAGGGTTGCTAATGCTTTAGGAGCAGAAGTTCGGGTTTTTGATAATCATCATTATAGATTAAGACGGTTGCAAAAAGACCTTGGACGCTCGGTGTTTACTTCAATTATAGATGCCAATACCTTGAGCCGAGAGCTTAAACAAGCAGATGTAGTGATTGGCGCTTTGCGGTCAGATAGCGGTCAGATTTGTGTGGTGTCAGATGAGATGGTAGCCGAAATGCGTAAAAAAGCAGTGATTATAGATGCAAGCATTACAGAAGGTGGTTGTTTTGAGACTTCATCTTTAACCTCTCACGATAAGCCTACGTTTATTAAGTATGATGTAATCCATTATTGCGTGCCTAATATCGCTTCTAGAGCACCAAGAACAGCCTCTAAGGCATTGAGTTATATCCTTACTCCTATGCTCAATCAGATTGGAAGATATGGTGGAATTGAAGAGATGATAGTTGTTAAGGAGTGGTTCATGAAAGGTGTATATAGCTACAAAGGTTTTATTACTAATGAGCATATTGCAGATAAAACAGAACTAAAGTATCGAGATATTGTGCTTTTACTGGCAGTAAGGTAAGTTTATTCTTTAATTATCTTTACTGACTGAAGTAATTTGGAATTAGGATGCCCGTAAAGGTTTAATACATAAGCCCCTGATTTAAGCTTGCCTAAATCAGGTTTTTCACCGTCAATAGCTTGCCTAGTTTCTAGTAACGCTCCTAGCTCATTATAAATCTCAACAGTCAAAACCTCATTTGATAAAATGATTTCGTCACGAAAGGGTCTTAGAGGGTATACAAGAATTTTGCAAGGGTCTTCTATTGTAGTTTAGTGACCAATTCTTTGGAAAAGAAACAATTCTAATACAACATCTGAGTATTAATACCAGTTTAACTATAATATGAGTCTAATTTAGATTGAATTGTTTTT
>CAZEGV010000062.1:0-13813 GCA_964511645.1 uncultured Cytophagales bacterium | reverse complement strand
AATGTGAAAAACAAACAAGATAATTGACGTAGATTATAGTCAATATGGTATAACAACAGATTTGTCTTCCCCTATAATTTCTGCTATTTCACATTGTTTGTGATTTTTGTTAAGCATACACGAAATTGTGTATCTTTGGGATTGGGTAATATGTGACATATAACTTCTCTTTTTGCGATTTGAAGTGGTAAAATAACTAATCCAGTAAAACTAAAGGAGAGTACTCTCCTTTAGTTTTATAAAATAGATGACCACTAAATCTAAAAGTTGCATTTACTACTTGAATACAAGTTATATAGTTTAATTGCATTTTTGACTGCCTTTTGTGCGATTTTGGTAGAAAAAAATATAATATCTAAATAAAATTTATCTTTTAAAATTCCGTTAATCCTTTAGCTCTCCCAACTTCTTGTTTTGATGTAAAAGTAATTGAGGGATTTTACTAATGCCGATTTCTTGGGACTTGTAGATACCACTGTGCCCACTTACTAGGTAAGCAACAATTACGGCAATTGCGATATATAAACCTGGTTCCATCCCAAATAATTCAGCCCCCATTACAATACAAGCAATAGGAGTATTAGCAGCTCCTGCAAATACCGCTACGAACCCCATTCCTGCGAGTAAGCCCATTGGTATTATTTCTGGTGGGAGGATGTATGCTAAGGCATTACCCAGAGTTGCACCAATAAAGAATAAAGGAGTTACTTCTCCTCCTTTATATCCTGCGCCTAAGGTCAGGCAAGTAAGTACAAGCTTAACCATAAAATCGTAAGCGGGCATTTGGATATCAAAAGCGGATTGAATGGTAGGGATGCCTAGCCCCGCAAATTTATACCCATCAGAAAAAATGATAAGCATGGCTACTAATAGTCCACCTACAACTGGTCTTAGTGGTGGATAGGAAATGATTTTTTTATAAAAATCACTGACCCATTTAGTACCTTTATTAAAAGCCAATGCCGCCAATCCAAAAACAATGCCTGCAACTATGCATATACCAACGTGGATGAACGCTATATGCTCAGGTATATTAGGAATGTGATAATGAGAGTGCTCTAGCCCAACATATTTCAAACAGTAACTTGTAACTATATAACTCATTATACCTGTTAAAAAAGCAGGAAAAATAGCTTCGTATCTTGTCCTACCAATGCGGAACACTTCTAATGCAAATATCGCTGCTGCCAAAGGAGTGCCAAATACTGCAGCAAATCCAGCACTTACTCCTGAGATAAGTATAATTTTTTTGTCTCTTTTTTTTAATTGGAATAAATGGGTGAATTGATCCGCAATAGAAGCACCTAGTTGTACAGCTGTTCCTTCTCTCCCAGCTGAGCCACCAAATAGGTGAGTGATAATTGTTCCGAACACTACCAAAGGTCCCATTGCCCAAGGTATTGTTCTTGTAGGTTTGTTAATCTGGTCGATGATAAGGTTGTTTCCACCTTCGGATGTTTTTCCAAGATAGTGATATAGTAAGCCAACAAATAAGCCACCTAAAGGTAGTAGCCAGATAATCCACAAGTTAGCATTTCGATAGTCGGTAGCAAACTGTAGCCCTGTAATGAATAAAGCACCAGCAACACCTACAAACAAGGCAATGATAATGCTTATAACGAGCCATTTCCCGATGTGATTAAGGCTTTGTATTTGCTCGTTTTTTAACATTATTTTGTAATTAGATCAAAGCCAGTATAAGACTGTAAAGCTTTAGGTATTTTAATCCCTTCTTTTGTTTGGTTATTTTCGAGAAGCGCAGCTAAGATTCTAGGCAGAGCTAAAGCACTTCCGTTAAGTGTATGTAATAGTTGAGATTTTTTATTCTCATCCTTGTAACGTAGCTTGAGTCTATTGGCCTGGTAGTTTTCAAAATTACTAACAGAACTTACTTCTAGCCACCGTTCTTGTGCAGCAGAATATACTTCAAAGTCAAATGTAACAGCAGCAGTGAAACTAATATCTCCACCGCAAAGATTAAGCAATCGGTATGGAAGCTCTAGTTTGTCTAGTAGCATAGCTACATGGCTTTTCATGTTTTCTAAAGTACTGTAAGAATTGTCAGGATGTGTGATTTGTATGATTTCTACTTTGTCAAATTGGTGTAAGCGATTAAGCCCACGAACATCGGCCCCCCAAGAGCCTGCTTCTCGTCTAAAACAAGGGCTGTATCCTACGTGTTTAATTGGTAATTCTTTTTCTTGTAGTATTACATCTCTATATATATTAGTAATAGGTACTTCGGCAGTAGGGATAAGGTATAGGTTGTCCGCACTGGCATAATACATTTGTCCATCTTTATCAGGAAGTTGCCCTGTACCGTATCCAGATGCTTCGTTTACAAGTATAGGCGTTGTTACTTCTTGATAACCTGCGTCTATTGCTTGATCCAAAAAGAAATTGATTAACGCTCGTTGTAGCTTTGCTCCTTGTCCTTTATATACAGGAAATCCAGCTCCAGTGATTTTGTTGCCAAGATCAAAATCAATGATGTCGTATTCTTTGATTAATTCCCAGTGAGGAGCGTTGCCTTCTGTTAATGTTTTTATCTCACCATGTTCTGATAGTACTATATTGTCTTTTTCACTTTTTCCTTCTGGAACGCTGTTATTAGGCACATTAGGGATTTTGTATAATGTTTGAAGTAGTTGACTGTCTAATTCGCTTTGTTTTTGGCTAAGCTCTTTAGATTGTTCTTTAAGTTTGAATGTTTGTTGCTTGGCAGTTTCTGCTTCATCGCGCTTACCTTCTTTCATCAATAAACCAATTTGTTTTGAGATTTTATTGGATTCAGCAAGAGAGTTATCTAATTCAGTTTGTACAGCACGACGCTGTTCGTCAAGACTGATAGCTGTTTCTACTAATTCCTTGGCATTTTTAATGTGTTTTTTAGAAAGTCCTTTAATTACTCTCTCTTTATTTTCTTTTATAAATTGTACTTGAAGCATATCTTAAAATATTTTGAACGGTAAAATACAGGATTCTGAATAAATGACCGTGATTTTCAACAGTTTTTTTACATAATAGAGAGAAAAAAACGTTCAATATTTGCTATCTCGTTCAGTTTGCTTATACTTGCAGAGTCAAAACGACAATCTCTAAGCATTTTAATCTAAAATGTGGCTTGAAGTTTGTTTCCTTATTGAGAGCCGAGAGGTAAAATCAAAACTATTTATTATATTAATTTAAAACATAATTTTTTATGTATAGCAAAGATGAGTTAGAGCTAAACCTTCTAACAGAACTAAAAGAAATCGCTGATAGAGCGGAATTGAAAAAAACAAAACGTTTATCTAAACAAGAACTTGTTTACAGAATTTTAGAAGAGCAGGCAGTACAGCCAGAACTTTTTGAGAGAGTAAAAAAAACTGAATTAGCTATACCTGTAGCAGTAAAAGAAGAAGTCTCTACACCTAAACCAGTTGTAGCAGTACAATCAGTAGACAAAACACGTCCTCGTGCGAGACGCCAAAATGTAACGGAGTCAACTCCTCCATCTTCGACCTCTACAGAAACAATGGTTGCAGAAGAAAAGACACCAAGAGCACCAAGAAAGCCAAAAGAATCTAATAAGCCAGCGGTAGAGCGCGAGCCTAAAAGATCTCCAGCACCTCGTGCCAATAGAGTAGAGTCAAAACCAAATAACAGCTATCCAGTACAAGAATTTGACGGGATGGTAGAAGCTAGTGGAGTATTAGAAATGATGCAAGACGGTTATGGTTTTTTAAGATCGGCAGATTACAATTATTTATCTAGTCCTGATGATGTATATGTGTCTCCATCTCAAGTAAAAAGATTTGGATTAAAAACAGGAGATACCGTAATAGGACAAATTAGACCACCTAAAGAGGGAGAGAAGTATTTTGCTTTATTAAAAGTAGATACGATTAATGGTAAAACAACAGAAGAAATTAAGGATAGAGTTTCTTTTCAGCATTTAACACCATTATTTCCACAAGAGCGACTTAATCTTACGACAAGTGCAAGCAGTTATTCTACACGTATTTTAGATTTATTTGCACCAATAGGCAAGGGACAAAGAGGTATGATTGTAGCACAACCTAAAACAGGTAAAACTGTATTGTTGAAAGAAATCGCACATGCGGTAGCTACTAATCACCCAGAATGCTATCTAATGGTATTGCTAATAGATGAGCGTCCAGAGGAAGTAACAGATATGGCAAGAAGTGTAAATGGAGAGGTCTTATCTTCTACATTTGATGAAACTGCTGATAGACACGTCAAAGTAGCTACAATGGTCCTTGAAAAAGCCAAGAGATTGGTGGAAAGCGGGCAAGATGTAGTTATTTTATTAGACTCAATTACTCGTTTAGCAAGAGCATATAATACTGTTGCACCATCATCAGGTAAAATTCTTTCTGGTGGGGTAGATGCTAATGCTTTGCACAAGCCTAAGCGTTTCTTTGGTGCTGCTCGTAATGTAGAAAATGGTGGTTCATTAACCATTATTGCTACTGCATTGGTAGATACAGGTTCTAAAATGGATGAAGTTATCTTTGAAGAATTCAAAGGAACAGGTAATATGGAGTTACAGTTAGATAGAAAATTATCTAACAAACGTATTTACCCATCTATTGATGTACCAGGTTCTGGTACTCGTAGAGAAGACTTATTGATGGATAAAGAAGCATTGAAACGTATTTGGATATTGCGTAAGCATATGTCGGATATGAATCCACAGGAAGCAATGGAGTTCTTACTATCAAGAATGAAGGGAACTAAAGACAATGCAGAGTTTTTAGCATCTATGAATGGCTAAAAATCATTATTGAATACAAAAGCCCTGAGAGTTTATTCTTTCAGGGCTTTTTTTATGATATATTATTTATCTTTACTTTATGAAAAATATTCTAGAAGAATCAAAAGCATTACAATTACAATTTGAGAAGAGAAGAGGGTTGTTACCTACGATTGTTCAAGATATAGAAAGTAAAGAAATTTTGATGTTAGGTTACTCTAGTCAAGAATCTTTTGAAGAAACAATCAATACAGGGTTAGCTACTTTTTGGAGTACCTCTCGTGAAGAATTGTGGACAAAAGGAAAAACCTCTGGAGATTTTTTAGTCATCAAAGAAATAAGAGTAGATTGTGACCAAGATGCAATTGTGTTTTTAGTTAAGAAAAAAGGAGAAGGAGCTTGCCATACCAAAAATAAAGTAGGAGAAGCCAGAAGCAGTTGTTTTTACCGTATTTATGAACAAAAAGAAGAAGAACTTCGTTTTATCAAAAACATGAAATAATGAAGTTTATATTTATCCTTTTGGTTAGGTTTTATCAATTGAGCATATCGCCATTGATGCCACCTAGTTGCCGTCATGTACCTACTTGCTCTCAATATACCATAGAAGCAATAAAAGAATGGGGAGCTTTGCATGGGGTTTGGTTAGGGATTAAAAGACTATCCAAATGCAGACCAGGAGGTACTTGTGGATATGACCCTGTACCCAAAAAAAAATGAGGCTCTTATTATAAAAGCCTCATTTTGATAGAAAGTAAGAATTATTTTAACATTTCCCAAAGCTTATAACCACCAGCAATACTCGCTACATGATTAAATCCCTTGTGCTTCAGGATTAATCGAGCTACATACCCTCTCAATCCTTTTTGACAATAGATAATGATTGATTTATTTGTGTCTAATTCATTAATCCTTTCTCTCAATTGAGGGAGAGGGATATTAATAGCATCAGAAATACACCCTCTTTCAAACTCATCTATATTTCGTACATCTAGTAAGGTATAAGATGATCTGTCATACTTAGCTACATATTCATTAAACTCAGCTATGCTCAATTGATTACATTTATCAGTAGCAATATTCTCTGCCACAAAACTAGCTACAATCAACGGATCTTTAGCAGGAGAGAAGGGAGGAGCATAAGCCAAATCTAACTGAGACAAGTCCGTGATTTTTAATTTAGCATAAATAGCCGTACTCAACACATCAATTCTTTTATCTACTCCCACTTCACCAAATAGCTCTGCCCCAAGTATTACACCAGTTTCAGCATGGTAATATATTTCGGATAGCAAATCCTTAGCACCAGGGTAATAGCTTGGTGTAGAACCAGCCATTGTGAATACTTTTTTATAAGAAATGTTTAATTTGTCTAAAGCAGTTGCGTTTAGCCCTGTTCTAGCCAAAGTGTAATCAAACACCTTTATAATAGCTGTTTTATAAGCCCCTTTAAACTGTATGTTTTTACCAACGGCATTAGCACCAGCAGCTCGTCCGCCTTTGTTAGAGTGTGTGCCTAACGGAAAATAATCATATTCCTTAGTTTGTAAATTTTGAATAGCTACATTATCCCCTGCCGCATAAATATCCTTTAGAGAGGTTTCCATGCGTTCATTCACCTTCAACGCACCATTACCGATATGCTCAGCACCTGCCTGTAACAATAGCTCTGTATTAGGTTTAATTCCAATACTTAAAATCACATAATCACTTGCAATGATGTCTGTATCGCTTATTATAACACCAGTAATTTTATCATTATTTGTCTTAAATTCTTTTACTAAAGTAGAAGTGACAACTTTTATACCCTTTTCTTCTAAAGTAGTCTTAGCAAAATGCCCAAATTTATAATCCCACATTGGTAATACTGCATCCCCACCTTCTATTAATGTTACGTTTTTACCCGCCTTCGCTAAGTTTTCCGCAACCTCAACTCCAATTAACCCAGCTCCTATAATAGTGATGTTTTTGGCCTCATTAGGCATCGCTTCTTTGGTGATTTTATCAAAATCCCCCATTGTACGGCAAGTTGACCAATTATTTGTCTTCTCTATACCTTTGATTGGTGGCACAATAGAGCGAGCCCCAGTAGCAAAAATTAATTTATCATAGTCATATTTTGCTTTTGGAGTAGATATAGTTTTGTTTTTGGCATCTATGCTGATAACCTCTTCATTTAGTTTTACATTTATATTAAACCTAGTACGCATTAATTCTGGCTTTACCACAATCAATTTATCCCTAGTTTCTATTACTCCCGAAAGTGCGTAAGGCATTCCGCACGTTGCATAACTAATGTTAGCCCCTTTTTCAAAAAGTATAATTTCTGCATTTTCATTTTCTCTTCGTGCCTTTGCCGCTGCTGATGGTCCTGCCGATAAACCACCAATTACTATTATCTTTTCCATATATATTAAAAGTTTTTTACAAAAGTAAGTGCTTTTTGAACGAATGGATGTAATAAAAGTCACGAATAAACCTTGTTTTTAGGTGATTAATATCATTGTTGATCCTGATATTTGGGCGTGACCAAAGGTCGGGCTTTCCGCTGTATCTTTTTTATTTGTTATTATTTTAGGATAAAAAAGGATGCCGCTGCTATCCCTCACGCAAAAAAAAATGCAAAGCATTTGGCTTAGGGATGGAAGCAATTGTTTGAACCAGAAATGAGTGAAGTGAAACGGAATGAATGATGGTGAGTGCGTACAGCTCGTCGCCGAGGTACGAGGCGGAAGCCCCTAATATTTTCGTCATAAAAAAGGAACTATGAAATTGTGGAAAAGTAATCTTTTTTGAAACTAGCTAAATCAGAGTAAAAAGCTTAATTTTATGGGGTTAAAATAAGATTATTCTGAATGGACGAATATAATAAAGACGAAAAAATAATCCCTATTAATATAGAGGAGGAAATGAAGACCGCTTACATCGATTATTCGATGTCGGTAATTGTTTCTAGGGCTCTTCCAGATGTTAGAGATGGTTTGAAACCAGTGCATCGCCGTATTTTGTACGGAATGGATGATTTAGGATTACGTTACAATCAATCATACAAGAAGTCTGCAAGAATTGTAGGGGAAGTATTAGGAAAGTATCATCCACATGGTGATACGGCAGTTTATGACACTATGGTGCGTATGGCTCAACCTTGGTCTTTGCGTTACTTAATGGTAGATGGGCAAGGTAACTACGGTTCTATAGATGGTGATAATCCTGCTGCAATGAGGTATACAGAAGCTAGGCTACAACGCTTGGCAGAAGATATGCTTGCAGATATGAAAAAGAATACGGTAGATTTCCGACCTAACTTTGACGACTCGTTAAAAGAACCAACGGTTCTTCCTGCTAAGCTACCTAATTTATTGATGAATGGTAGTTCGGGTATTGCGGTAGGTATGGCAACTAATATGGCACCACATAATGTGACTGAAGTCATAGATGGTACAATCGCATATATAGAAAACAATGATATTGACATTACGGGTTTAATGCAATATATCAAAGCACCTGATTTTCCTTCTGGAGCTATTATATATGGAATGCAAGGCATCAAGAAAGCTTACGAAACAGGGAGAGGGCGTGTAGTAATGCGTGCTACTGCCAATATAGAAGATAATAAAGAGGGAAGAACTCAAATTATTTTCTCGGATATGCCTTATATGGTTGCCAAAGGTCCAATGCTAGAGAAAATAGCAGGATTGATTAACGACAAAAGAATTGAAGGAATTGCAGAGCTTAGAGATGAAACGGATAGAGATGGTATTCGAATGGTTTTTGACCTAAAACGTGATGCAGTGCCTAATGTAGTGCTGAATATGTTGTATAAATATACACAATTACAGTCTTCGTTTAGTATTAATAATGTAGCCCTTGTTAAAGGAAGACCTCATACGCTTAACTTAAAAGAACTTATTGTTTATTTTGTAGAGCATAGGCATGAGGTAATTGTAAGACGTACTCAGTACGAGTTGGATGAAGCCGAAAAACGTGCTCACATTTTGGAAGGATTGATTATTGCTTCGGATAATATAGATGAAGTAATTAAACTTATACGTGCTTCTAAGACTCCTAATGAGGCAATAGAATCATTGATGAAGCGATTTGAATTGAGCGAAATACAAGCTCGACATATCGTGGATATGCGTTTGAGACACCTTACAGGGCTGGAGCAAGATAAATTACACACTGAATATTCTGAGTTGCAAGAGACAATCAAGGGGTTAAAAGAAATTCTTGCCAGTGAAGAACTAAGAATGAATATCATCAAAGACGAACTTCAGGAAATGAAGGATAGATATGGTGATGAAAGACGCTCTGTAATTACTCATAGTGCAGAGGATATTGATATAGAGGACTTAATTGCCAAAGAAGATATGGTAATTACGATTTCTAACGAAGGGTATGTGAAACGTACAGCATTAGATGAGTATCGTACGCAAAATAGAGGAGGAGTAGGAGCTAAGGCAGTTAAAACTAAAGACACTGACTTTCCAGAACATCTATTTGTCTCTTCTACGCATGATATGCTACTTATCTTTACCGACTATGGTAAAGTATATTGGAAGAAAGTATATGAGCTACCAGAAGGAAGTAAAAATACTAAAGGAAGACCTATTCAAAATATTATTCAGATTGAGCAAGGCGAGAAAGTACAAGCCGTTATCAATGTGGATGACTTCAAGAATGAAGATTATATGAATAACCATTACCTAGTAATGGTGACCAAAGGTGGTATAATTAAGAAAACTATCTTGGAAGCATATAGCCGACCTCGACAAGCAGGTATCAACGCTATTACCATTAAAGAGGGAGATAGCTTACTAGATGTAAGGTTGACCAGTGGTAATGATGATATTATTATTGCTAAGCGTTCAGGTAAAGCAATTAGGTTCAATGAGTCTAAAGTAAGAGCAATGGGACGTACGGCGGCAGGAGTAAGAGGAGTAAGACTCGAAAATGACGAAGACAGAGCAATTGGCTTAGTTACTATCCCAGCAGACCAAGAAGAGGCAAACTTATTGGTTGTGTCAGAAAAAGGTTATGGTAAACGTACTTACCTAGATGATCCAGAAACTGGAGATGCAATATACCGTGTAACTGGTAGAGGAGGTAAAGGTGTGAAAGCGATGAGCGTAACCGAAAAAACAGGTAACCTAGTAGCAATTAAGCAAGTAGATGATACTAATGACCTGATGATTATTAATAAATCAGGAATTCTTATTCGTATCAGTGTAGCAGACTTACGTATAATGGGTAGAGCAACGCAAGGAGTGAAACTTATCAAACTAAGTGGTAAAGATATGATTGCTTCAGTAGCCAAAATCGATAGCATAGAAGAAGAGGAGTTGGTAGAAGGAGAAGAGTCTTCAACGGAAGAAGGTACAGAGGAAGAAAGCACTGAATAGATTAAGAATGCTTAATAAAATATAAATAAATAAGCTTCACAATTGTGAAGCTTATTTATAAAAAATGAATTTCTTATAAATAAGATAACTTAATATGTACAACTCGTAAAGTTTCATTACTAACTACACTTGCTTGATGTCCGTGTATTGTTTTGTCAAATGTAATATTATCAGCTAGGTAATCTTTGGCGATAAATAATTCCCCAGCTTCAAAATCCATTGAGTCACCATTTTGTAAAGTAATTCTTAAGACTCCAGATTGGATAATGATGAGCGTTGGGTCACCTGCTACGTGCCAATCGGCAGTATATCCCGCTTTTCTTTCTCTTAATCGTAAATTTTGAGCATCTATTCGTTCTGTCAAAATCATTTCTCCAATAGATATTTTCGGGAGAATTTCTTCTGTAAAAATAGAGATGAACTCTCCGTTTATGTTGATACAAGAAGTTTTGAATGTTGATGTCATTTGATACTTATTAAATAATGACACTAAATTAAGATTAAAATTTTTCATTAGAATTGTTTTCTTTGTTTTTTAGCTAGATTAGAATGAACTTTGTCGAGTATGAAAAATAGCATTACTGTAACTTTTGACGAATTAAACTTAAATACACCTCTTCGCAATGTACTCGAAGAGATGGCTTATATATATCCTACACCAATTCAGGTAGAGGCATTACCTGTTATTTTATCAGGAAGAGACGTAGTGGGAGTTGCTCAAACAGGTACTGGAAAAACTTTTGCGTATTTATTACCTATTTTGAAAGGAATGAAATATTCCACTCAAAAGCATCCATCAGTACTGATAATGATGCCTACAAGAGAGCTTGTAGAGCAGGTTGTGAGGGATATTGAAAAACTCACTAAATACATTACAGTTCGTGTGATGGGGATTCATGGGGGAGATAACATAAACAAGCAAATAGAACAGATAAACAATGGTTTAGATATTGTTGTAGCAACTCCTGGGAGATTGTTAGACTTGATTTTATCTCGAAATTTAAGAATGAAAGCTATTCAAAAATATGTGTTAGATGAGGTAGATGAAATGCTTAACTTGGGTTTTAGGAGACAATTAAATTCAGTTTTAGACTTATTGCCTCAACGTAGGCAAAACATATTATTCTCGGCAACTTTGACAGAAGATGTAGCAGAAATCATTGAAGATTTTTTTATCAGCCCAATCAAAGTTGAGATAGCACCTAGCGGGACTCCTCTCGCATTGATCGACCAAAAGGCGTATCACGTACCCAATTACCAGACTAAACTTAGCCTATTAAAACATTTACTCAAAGATGAGAGCTTGTCTAAAGTGTTGGTTTTTGTGGAGAGTAAAAAATTAGCTGATAAGTTAGCCGAAGAATTATTACCTCTATATGAAGAAGGATTGGGAGTTATCCACTCTAATAAATCTCAGAATTATAGAGCCAACGCCATAAGAAGGTTCGAAATAGGAGAACATAGAATACTTTTAGCAACAGACTTGATTGCTAGAGGGGTTAATATCCAAGATGTGACGCACGTTATTAATTTTGACACACCAGATACTCCAGAGCATTATATTCATAGAATAGGGCGGACAGGAAGAGCAGATAAAGCAGGTATTGCTATCACTTTCATCAATGAGGTAGAAGAAAAATATCAAAAGGAGATAGAAGAATTAATGAACAAAGAAATTGAAATGCTTCCAATACCTGAAGAAGTGGAAATTTCAGATATTTTCACATTAAGCGAGCGACCAGATTTAGGAGATAAGCATTATATACAAGCCCCTAATAAAAAAGAAAAAGGCAGTGGTTTTCACGAAAAGAATTTTGTGAATTCAAAAGTAAACTTAGGTAGTAAGTATAAAAGAACCATAAAAGTGAAGTATAAAAAGCCTAAAACAAAAGGCGATAAATGCTGTAACTTAAAAAGTAAGAAAAAACGAAAATAAAAGAGATAATGACGTGACCTTATTTCGTTGAAAAACCTCAATAAGGTCGGGCTTTCCGCTGTATCTTTTTTGTTTTTATGACTTTTGTCATACGGAGCTTGTTGAAGCTCAAAAGTCATAAAAACAAAAAAGGATGTCGCTACAATCCCTCACGCATAACCACAACTTCGTTGTGATTTTAAAAGTAAAAGAAATAGATTTTTTATGAAAAATATTGCAGTTATTTCAGGGGGGTACTCTCACGAAGCCGTTATATCCAAAGAAAGTGTCAAAACTATCTTAGCTAATCTTGATACTAGCCTGTTTAATCTATACCATGTTATTATAAATGAGGAAGGCTGGAATTATAAAAATAAAAAAGGAGAGTTAAGCCCTGTAGATAGGAATGATTTTAGCGTTCTAGTAGAAGGAGAGAAAATCCAATTTGATTTCGCTTATATAATTATTCACGGCACTCCTGGAGAAGATGGAAAGCTACAGTCATATTTTGATATATTAGGTATCCCATATAGCACACCTAATCATTTAGCAACTACAATTACTTTTAACAAGTGGGCTTGTAACACTTTATTGACAGCCTTAGGCTATAAGTGTGCGGCATCTATCATTGTTCGTAAAAATCAAAAAATAGATACAAAAACAATTGTAGACAAATTAGGCTTGCCTATTTTTGTAAAACCTTGTGATGGTGGGAGTAGCTACGGCGTAAGTAGGGTAGTAACGCAAGAAGAAATAGAAAAAGCAATATCAGAAGCCTTTGATCATGGCACAGAAGTAATTATTGAATCCGAGCTAAAAGGAGTAGAAATTACTAATGGGATTTTCAAAAAATCAAATCAAGAATTACACGTATTACCTATTACCGAGATAGTATCTGAGAATGATTTTTTCGACTTTGAAGCCAAATATGAAGGTAAATCGAAAGAAATAACTCCAGCAAGAATTAGCCATGAGCTTACAGATAAGGTTTATAAGCTTACCGAATTGATATATCAAGATTTGGGATTGTCGGGTATAGTGAGGATAGACTATATTATTCAAGAGGGTGAGCCTTACGTTATAGAAGTGAATACTACTCCAGGAATGTCCAAAGAGAGTGTTATTCCTCAGCAAGTAATTGTGGATAATCTTATATTAAAAGATGTATTGACTGAAGTGGTTAAACAAGCTTTTGTTTAAGCATAAATAAAAGAAGCAATCAATATCAATCCTAGTACTCCTAATGTTATAGTGAAAAAGTTTCGTTGATCACAACGGTCTTCAATGTTGATTTGCAAAGTATCACCAATATAATCTTCTTTATAGGTGATGTAATATATCATTTCATCTAAAATAACAGATAACTTTTCTTGCTTCCGTGTTTTATGTTGAATCACATTGTCATCACTAGATGTAATGATTTGTTCTGGAGATATAAAAAGAAGTTGAGCTAAAGGGAACGTGTTTTCTAGCTTTATTGTCACTCTTTTTTTCTCTACGTTAGACAGAGGTTCGTCTAATATAATAATACGAGGATTTTTTTTGGGAGAAGTTAGTATTTTATCGACACCAGTAAAAAGTTGAACAAAACACTCATTGTTTGAGAAAGACTCAATCATTTCCTCTTGAAGAGGACTGTCAGCCTTGTGTAGTATGAATATGTCAATTTTAAATCTCATGCTATATAAGACCGTTGCAAAACCCTTGTAGTCAATTCTCTCTTTTTATATCCGTTAT
>CAZEGV010000061.1:0-13876 GCA_964511645.1 uncultured Cytophagales bacterium | reverse complement strand
CAAGTTTCTATTAAAGCAGAGCGACGAATTCTTTGTTTGATTTTACTAAAGTCTATAACTTCAAATCATCATTATTTAAATACGTTTAATGACGTATTTTATAATTAAAATGGTATAATATGGTACTACGTTAGATTCAGTTTTTCAAACACTTTATTTAACTCAGCTAATGTGTGTGCTGGAAAGTTAGCAATTCGATAAGAAGATGATTTCCAATCTCCATATCCTTTTCCTACAATAATTCCTCGTTGGGCTTTTTGACATATAAAATCCTGTGGTTGGTTATTTTTGATAGCAAGTACGGTAGGAGATGATACTTTAGTATTTTGAGAGACTAGCTCAATTTTGTGTTTTTGGATAAGGTGCTTTTGTCTTTTTCTTAAAATCTTTTCGTTAGACTGGCTATCGCCATATTTTTCTAATAAAGTTGAAAGTAAATAAATACCCAATATGTTTGGTGTATATGTAGTTTGGTATTTTTTAGCATTTAAGCTTAAATTACAAATACTATTGTAATGATTGTTTCGATTAAGATTTTTAGTGATTTCAATGGCTCTAGGTGACAGTATCAATAAACCAAGACCTGCGGGTAATCCCAAGCATTTTTGCACCGAGGAAAAAACAATATCGGTCTTCTCAAAGTCAATATGGATAGCCCCTAGCGAAGCCGTAGAATCAATTGCAATGAGTGATTCAGGATATTTTTCTTTAGCTAAAGTAAATGTTTTGGAAGGAATATATGTACCATTAGAAGTTTCGCAATGTGTAAAACAGAGTAAATCGGCATTCTCTGTTAAGCTAGGTAAATCATTTATCTCAAATTTTCCTTCACGAGCATCTCCTCCTAGTTTTTTAGTGATCTCATACCATTTTCTCCCAAAATTTCCGTTATAGATGTGTAAGGAAGATAACCCATTATAAGATTCTGCTATGATTTCCCAACACTCAGTGGCAGAGGAAACAAAACAGAGCGTATAATCTTGTGGAATACTGAGTTTTTTGAATAAAGAGAGTTGTGTCTTTTTATACAAATCCATAAACTCAGGGCTTCGGTGATTGTAAGTAATCAGTTCATTTACTTTAAGTAATGATTTACTAACCGAAGGATGAAGCTTAGAAGGTCCTGGGTAGAGGTTAATCATTTATTTTTGAAGGAAATAATCAATTCCTAATTCGTAACCTTTAAGTCCTAGTCCAGCAATAACACCTACACAGTTAGGCGTGAGGTAGCTATGGTGTCTGAAAGACTCTCTAGCATGTACGTTAGAAATATGCACTTCAATTACAGGAATTTTGATACCGGCAATCGCATCTGCAATGGCTACAGAGGTATGTGTATAAGCACCTGCATTAAGAATAACTCCATCGTAGTCAAAACCTACTTCATGTAGTTTGTTGACAATTTCTCCTTCAGAGTTAGATTGATAGTACTCTAATGTGGTTTTGTTGTATTTGTTCTTGATTTCTTCAAAAAATGTAGTAAAGTTTTTATCCCCATAAATAGAAGGCTCTCTTACCCCTAGTAAATTAAGATTAGGACCATTTAAAATTAAAATTTTCATCTCTCGTTAATTTTATCTTTTTCAAAATTACACAATTCATTTGTGATTAAAAATTCTTTAGTGCTTCGTGTAAGATTATTCCTAAGGTTACTGATACATTGAGGCAATTGGTAACTCCTCGCTGAGGGATATAAATAGATTCAGTCATCAACTTTTCAAGTGTCTCTGGCAAACCTTCTTTTTCACTACCCATTACTATTAAATCTTCTTTTTGAAAAGAAAAATCTTGAAGATGTATTGCTTGCTTATCTACTAAAGTGCCAATTACTCTCCCGCTATAACTATGTATGAATTCTGTTGGGTTTTCGATATTACATATTTCGATATGTTCAATAGCACCTGCTGTCCACACTTTAGCAAGATGATTCATCTCTGCACGAGATGTTTTATTGTTTTTTGGAGGGTTTAGTAAATTATTTTTATCATAGATATACACTTTTTTGAAGCCAAAAAATTCTGCACTTCTAATCATATTAGAGAGGTTGGGGCGATATTCTGGGGCGTAGAATAAGATGTTCATTACTAACTTAGGATTATCTCGCTGTATAATTCTTCATATGACACTAGTTGATTAGCTCCTTTTCTGTGGATGATGTGCTTACGTTCTAGTTCATGATGACTTTTGAGCCCAACCGCAGCGATAAGTTCTACAAAACTATCTATAGTGTTTTTATGGAAGTTAGCTACACGTTGTGCTTTGTCATCAACGTCCAGCCCTTTTACCAAGGTAGGATTTTGAGTTGCTACGCCTACGGGACAAGTGTCTTTGTTGCACTCTAAGGCTTGTATACATCCAATTGCGAGCATCATTGCCCTAGCACTATTACAAGCATCAGCACCTAATGCAAATAACCTCGCCATGTGAAAGGCTGTAAATATCCTGCCCGATGCTACTAATCGAATGTGTTCACGAATATCATATTGCTTAAGTGCTAAATCTACAAATGATAGACCCTCTCTTAATGGTAATCCAAGTGAGTTTGCAAATTCTACAGGAGCTGCTCCTGTTCCACCTTCCCCACCATCTATGGTGATAAAGTCTGGGTAGATATTTAACTTTTTCATTGTTTCGCATAAGGTCAAAAACTCATCTTTTTGACCAACACATAGCTTAAAGCCAATGGGCTTTCCGTCTGATAGGTCTCTAAGTTGAGCAATAAAATTGATTAAGCCTTCTGGTCCAGAAAATGCAGTATGAGAAGGAGGTGAATGCACCGCTGTAAAAGGGTTTACACCTCTTATTTTTGCGATTTCTTCTGTGTTTTTGCTAGCAGGCAATATACCACCATGTCCAGGTTTTGCCCCTTGAGATAATTTTATTTCAATCATTTTTACAGCCTCTTCTGATACTGTTTTTTTAAAGGTTTCAGGACAAAATTGACCATCTTTTGTACGGCAACCAAAATAACCTGTTCCTACCTGAAATATAATGTCTCCACCATGTTTTTTGTGATAAGGGCTAATTCCCCCTTCACCTGTATTATGAGCGTACCCTGCTATTTTTCCACCTTTGTTTAACGCCATTATTGCATTTTTACTTAAAGCACCAAAGCTCATTGCCGATACATTAAGGATGCTACTATTGTAGGGTTTTTTACATTGATGATTACCAATTGTAGTGCGTAGGTTATGGTCGATAGTAGAAAATGATATTGGATACATTGAATGTGCCATAATTTCGTAACCTGGCTTATAAAGATTTAATTTTGTACCAAAAGGAGTTGTGTCGCTAACATTTTTAGCCCGTTGATAGATTAATGTTCTAAATAACCTATTGATAGGGGTACCTTCCGTGTCGGTTTCTACAAAATATTGCATAATCTCTGGACGGAATTTTTCTAATACGTATCTTAATTGCCCAATTACAGGGAAGTTTTTCTTAATACTGTGCTTTTTTTGAGTAATGTCAGAAATCCCTACTAAAATAAGTGGAGCAAACAGGATTAATGTCCAAAGAATTGGACTCCAAAAAAAAGAAATAACAACTAATACTACTAAATAAGTAATAGATAGCAATATAAATAATGGTCTAATTTTCATTTCTAGTTGTTTTTTTTAAATAAAATCTTCTTACGAAAAACAACTTATCACTATTAATAAACAATTTAAAGTTAATGACTATTTTCTTTATTAAACGTCACCAAACAGATAATAAAATCACTCAGTAGACTCAACTTAACAAATACTTTTTCTGCCTATTTTATTTTCTTCCAAATCTCTTTAAGCTCTGGACGAATTTCTCCATTATTACCTAGGCTCTTGATATCGGCTTTCATATCTTTAATTCGGTCTTTAGTATTAGGGTGGGTGCTCATTACCTCAAATATTTCTAAAGTAGAAGTTTCTTCTTCCGTATGTTGAGTTTCCAGTTTTTCAAACAAATGAACTGCTCCGTAATTATCTATTTTGTTAGCTCTTAATACTTTCAATCCATAATCATCGGCTTGTCTCTCTGCATCTCTACTATGCGAAAATCCTGTTAAGTTAATGGCTACTCCTCCTAATTTTTTAGATATAGCCCCAGAGTTCCCTGTAAAAATATCCAAAATAAAAGAACTAGCATATTGATTGATTAGCATTTTAAGTGAATGCCTGTGTGCTACATGTCCTACCTCATGCCCTAATAATGCAGCGAGTTCTTCATGTCCATCCATTTTGTCTAGAATCCCTCTAAAAACGACTACTTTTCCGCCAGGCAAAGCAAAAGCATTTACCATTTTGTTGTCAACTACATAAATATCAAGTTCGTAGTCAGTGTCAAAATCAATATGGGAAGCGTACTCTTTTATTAATTCAGTTTTAGCACTGTCAACGGTATAAAACGCCATAAAATTATTAAAAGACTGTTCTCCTAATGACTTTTCATATTCTTTCGGGAAATTATTGGCGACTTGTTTAGCCATAAAAGGCAACACAACGAAGTTACCAAACAATACAAAACCTATTATAAATAATACTGCTCCTATATATCCTAAAACTCCTATTTTTTCAAAAAAACGATAAGGGGTTTTTAAGCATTTAGCATAAGGGGCTTCTTTCTCAAGTTGGCTAAGTAAAGAAACATCCTCTACAGACAAGCTCTGATAAGGTGCGTTTTCTCCAAAATAAAGAGTGAGTTTTTTATGCTGTTTAGCGTATTTTTTGATTTCATCATGGCTATACTCTATTGTGTGTATATTTTCATAGCCTTCATTATTAGCACTGTAACTCATACTAATGCCACGCCCAGATATTTTTACCTCAACGGTTATAGGACGTGAAGATTTTCCATCAAAATATTGTCCTGTATATGCTTTCACCTTATTAGAAAATAATATCCATATCTAAGGCATCTAGCAAGCCTTCCCCTACTGCATTAGTTTCTTCTAGCTCGCCTTGCTCTAAATTATCTAAATCAACAAATCCCATTATTTTTATATTACTTACGATATACTTCATATAACGTACCATTGCATAGGGCATTGCTAAGCCAAGCGTAAAGACAATGATGAATAAATTACCGATAAGCACCTTAAAGAGACCCATTCCTGTTGTGCTGGCTTTAAACCCTCCAGTATTTCCCCCTTGGTCCATTTTCATATTATCAATATTAAAGTTGAAAACATTAGACTGGTATTTGAAGAAATAAATCCCGATTGTGATATAAGACAAAAGATATCCGACTATATGAATCCCGAATAAAGAACCGCCATCTCCCGTAAAAGAAAACTTAACATTGCCCCATTTCAAGTTATCTAAAACTTCTTTTCTGATGTTGTTTCCAAACCAAACTCCATATATTCCAAATGTAAGTATCGTGTACAAAACTCCCATTCCAAAAACTTTGTACATAGAAGTTAGATTACCTACGTACTGAAAATGAATACCTCTCCAAGAACTACGAGAAGCTCTATATCGTACAGAGCCTACTATTGCAATAGGCATAATTAACAAGATGCCGAGGTAAAAGAGAAGTGCAGCACTAATTATTATAGTAGGGTTTTGCGGATAAAATTTTATAGCGACAAATAATACACCATACAAGACTCCAAACAAAACCAACGCTTTAAGCATACCTACAAACATTTCTTTTCCTGTACCGTGAAATGTGAATCGAGAACCTTTAAGTTCTGTTTCTGCATAATGGTACTGTAACAATTTGGCCTTAGCCCAAGGATAGTATAAGCCCAAAGTGACTACCGTTAGTAAAATATTAACAATATGAATTTTAAAAAACTCTCCGCCTTGACCATGGTAAGAAATATTAAGCCCGCTTCTTGCATCAATTTGCCTTTGACTTAATTGTACGCTATCATCTTGATATTGAGTAGAGTTATCTTCATTCATTTTAATAGGGGTTAGGTATAAAACAGCATACAATGTAAGAATTTAAATCAAAATAAATACTATCTAAGATTAAAAATAACGAATATTATGTAACGTTGTTCGTAACATATCATATATTTGTCGATATAAAATTTGGTGAAATCGTAAAAAACAAATACAGAGATGGGAGATAAGTTAGACAAACTAGATCGACTAATTTTAGAGAAGCTACAAGCAAATGCTCGTATTACAAACACTCAATTAGCCAAAGAAATTGGACTTTCTCCAGCACCAACTCTAGAGCGAGTGAAAAAATTAGAACAAAATGGGTTCATTACTAGTTATCACGCATCATTAAATACAAAAAGAATAGGATTAAATGTAGCCATATACCTTCAAGCCTCTCTTCAAGGGTCTAGTAGAGATGTAATGAAGTCTTTTGCTTCCAAAATAGATAAAATCCAAGAAGTAGTAGAATGTCACCACGTAACAGGTAGTTCAGATTTTTTACTCAAAATCTTATCTAAAGATATAGAAAGTTATAATAAATTTGTGTTAGAAAAATTGATTGATTTAGACGAGATTGGCAACTTACAATCAATGGTTGTCTTGTCAACACTCAAAAACAGTAAAATTTTACCAATCATATAAGCAGGTAACCCAAAATTATTCAACACATTATTGATTCAAAATAATTTTTCACATATATTTGATAGATGTGTTTTTCTTAAACCATTGTATCATTCATTAAACAATCAATAAAATGGCAGGTGTAAATAAAGTAATCCTTGTAGGGAATTTAGGCAAAGACCCAGAAATAAGAACACTAGATAGCGGAGTAAAAGTAGCTACTTTCTCTATCGCTACAAGTGAAAGTTATACAGATCGTAATACAAACGAAAAAGTAGAACAAACTGAATGGCATAATATTGTATTATGGAGAGGGTTAGCCGAAATAGCTGAAAAATATTTAAACAAAGGAAGTCAAGTATATGTTGAAGGGAAACTTCAAACTCGTTCTTACGAAACTAAAGAAGGAGAAAAAAGATACACAACTGAAATTGTAGGAAGAAACTTGACTATGCTAGGTGGAAAAAGAGATGGAGGCAGTAGCGTACCACCTCCCACTCAAGAACCAGCACAATCATCGGCAGCACCAGCCACTGTGAGTAGTGATGCTACTGAAGCTCCTGCTACGGATGATTTACCATTCTAAAAGTTTAATTAAACTTAACTTAATTGGAATCATCAACTAATTCTGGCGACCCCTATTCCGTTGCCTTTATACTGCTTTCTCATTATTTACTCCACCCTCAGGTAATTTTACTGATAGGTGGAGTGATTTTATGTGTTATTCTTTCAGGAGTTATTTCTGGGTCAGAAGTCGCATTTTTTGCACTTACTTCTACACAATTAGAAGAATGTGAAAAAAGTGAAAAAAAACAATTAAAAAGTATTTACAAGATTCTTCAGAAGTCAAAAAAATTATTGGCTTCTATTTTAATTTCTAACAACTTAGTCAATATCACAGCGGTAACTCTGGGGGTTTATCTATCTTGGAAAATTGCTGACAATCAAGGTTTTTCAAAAGAAAAGACAACTTTTGTAATTGAAGCTATCATTACTTTACTGTTGGTTTTTTTGGGAGAAATTATTCCAAAAGTATACGCAAGACAAAAGGGACTTGCATTTGCAAGCTCCACAATAGGTTTAATGTTATTTTTGAATAAACTATTTTCTCCTTTAAGCAGTGTTTTAATTGGCTTCACAAGCCTTATCGAACGTAGGGTTAGCAAAAAAGGTTATGATATATCCGTAGATGAATTGCAAGAAGCGATTGACATTACCACTGAGCATGATGAAAACACAAGTAGTGAAGAGCGTGATATTTTGCTCGGAATTGCAAATTTTGGCACAATATCAGTGACACAAGTGATGTGCTCTCGGATGGATATTGTCGCTATTGATTTGGCTACGGACTTCCACCAGTTAATGGATAAAATTAATAAATGTGGGCACTCTCGTATTCCTATTTATGACACCTCATTAGATAAAATTAAAGGTGTGTTGTACATTAAAGATTTATTGCCGTTTATTCAAAAAAATGAATCTTACTCTTGGCAAAAGCTAATCAGACCTGCTTATTTTATTCCTGAGAGTAAAAAAATTGATGACTTACTTAAAAGTTTTCAGGCAAGAAGAGTACATGTTGCCATTGTAGTAGACGAATACGGAGGCACCTCAGGTCTCATTACACTGGAAGATGTTATTGAAGAAATTGTAGGCGAAATTAATGATGAGTTTGACGTAGACAATAGCCAGTATACTCAGTTAGATGATTACAGCTATGTTTTTGAAGGTAAAACATCTTTGAATGATCTTGTAAAAATATTAGACCTAAAATTAGATATATTTGATGAAGTAAAAGGTGAACATGAATCTTTGGGAGGTTTATTGTTAGAGATAAATGAAAATTTCCCTAATGTAGGAACAAAAATCATGATAGACAATTTAATGTTTACAGTAGAATCGGTAAATGCTAAACGGATTATAAAAGCTAAGATAACTTTGCCAAATGATACTAAATAACACACTTAAACTATTACTAGTTGCATTAGCCTGCTCTTGTTCTTCGGAAGATGGTGGATTTGTGCCTAAGCCAAAAGGGTTTAACGAAATAAATCTACCTGAGCATAAATATCAATTACTTGATGAAGAGGAATTACCTTACTCTTTTGAGTATTCTACTCAGGCAGTTATCGAAAAAGATACTGTATTTGAAGAAAAGAAAAAATTCTATAAAATACTTAAATACGATGACTTGGGTTGTAATATTCACATTACATACAAAAGTATTAAACAAAGTATTGACACACTTAATAGCCTCGTTAGAGAAGGTTTTAGATTAAGGGATGGGCACGATAAAAAAGCATATTCTTTTGCCGAAAAATATGCTCAAAATGGAAAAGGGTACAACGTAGCTATTTTTGAAATAGAAGGAAATGTTCCTAGTCAATATCAGTTTATGGTGCATGATAGCGTTAATCATTTCCTAAGAGGAGTATTGTATTTTCCTATCGCTACTAAGAATGACTCTCTGAGACCCGTAATTGAATTTGCTAAGGAAGATATGCGACACCTTATCAATACCATCCGATGGAAATAAAAAATGTATTTGATACTAAAATTGAATACTTAAAGGGAGTAGGTCCTCAGTGGAGTTCTCTGCTAAACAAAGAATTAGGAATTTTTACTTTTGGTGATTTATTACAATATTATCCTTTTCGATATGAAGACCGTACTAAAATTCATGCGATAGATGAGATTAGCTCTACATCGGACAATATCCAAATAAAAGGAGTAATTACTAGAATAGAAGTATTAGGAGAGGCGAGAAAACAACGACTTATAGCTACTTTTAGAGATGATACTGGTCAGGTAGAGCTAGTCTGGTTCAAAGGAGTGACTTGGATGGCGAAAACAATTAAGCCAGGGATAGAATACGTCGCTTTTGGCAAACCAAATATTTTTAATAATAAAATCAATATCCCTCATCCAGAATTAGAAAATTATAGCCCAGAATTAGAAAAAAATTCTAGTTTTCACCCTGTTTATCACACTACTGAGACATTAAAAAGAAGGAGATTAGATAGTAAAGCGGTTTCAAATTTAATACGAAATTTATTCGAAAAAGTAGGTAAAGAAATTCCAGAGACATTTCCTCAATACATCATTGATAAGTATAAGTTTTTACCAAAATCTCATGGCTTATACCACATCCACTTCCCTTCTAGCCAACAACTACTAGAAAAAGCTCGTGCAAGATTAAAATTTGAAGAATTATTTTTTATTCAGCTTAAGCTATTTTCTGAAAAAAGTATTCAACGAAGTACTTACAAAGGACATTTATTTACCAAAACGGCTCTGCTAACTGAATATTATAACAAACACCTTCCATTTGATCTGACCAATGCTCAAAAGAGAGTACTCAAAGAAGTATATGATGATTTTAAATCAAGAAAACAAATGAATCGCTTGCTACAAGGAGATGTAGGAAGCGGAAAAACCATTGTAGCATTTTTATGTACATTGATGGCGATAGATAGCGGAACTCAGGCTTGTTTGATGGCTCCCACCGAGATTTTAGCCGAACAACACTATGCAGGATTAAAGGAATTTACAAAACAACTAGGTATCGGCATTGCATTACTCACAGGTTCTACCAAGAAAAAAGAAAGAGCAATTATCCACGAGACTTTACTTTCGGGAGAGTTGAAACTAATTATTGGTACACATGCTTTACTAGAAGACATCGTTCAATTCAAAAACTTAGGATTGTGTATCATAGATGAACAACATCGGTTTGGAGTAGCACAGAGAGCAAGACTTTGGAAAAAAAATCCAAAAATATATCCTCATATTTTGGTGATGACCGCCACACCAATCCCTCGTACACTTGCTATGACAGTATATGGAGATTTAGACGTATCAGTAATTGATGAGCTCCCAGCAGGAAGAAAACCCATAGAAACCCTTCACCGATATGATGCCAACCGTTTGCGTGTTTTTGGATTTATTCGTGAGCAAATAGAACTTGGCAGACAAGCCTATATCGTTTATCCACTCATAGAAGAATCCGAAAAATTAGATTTAAAAGATCTTATGGATGGTTATGAAAGTGTTTGCAGAACATTTTCTGATTATGCCATTAGCATTGTACATGGTAAGATGAAGTCTGATGCTAAAGACTTTGAGATGCAACGGTTTATAAAAGGAGAAACTCAGCTTATGGTTGCCACTACCGTGATAGAAGTCGGAGTAAATGTACCCAATGCATCAGTTATGGTTATCGAAAATGCTGAGCGATTTGGTCTTGCCCAACTGCACCAACTTAGGGGGCGTGTAGGACGTGGTGCGGATCAATCCTACTGTATCTTGATGACCAGTGAGAAACTTTCTAAAGAAGGGAGAACACGTATCCAAACAATGGTTAGAACTAATAACGGCTTCGAAATAGCCGATGTAGACTTACAATTAAGAGGGCCGGGCGACATGTCGGGAACGAAACAGAGCGGAGTATTAGATTTACTCATTGCCAACCTCGTACAAGACGCACCCATCCTCAAAGAAGCCCGAATCATGGCAGAAAGTATTATACAAGAAGACCCACAATTGAGTAGCCAAGAAAATATTAATCTCAAAAATCATATTCAATCGTTGAATAAAAACACGGTAAATTGGGGAAGGATTAGTTAGAATTTGGGGCTTTCTTCTACTCGCCAAAAAGGTGAGATCGTGGGAGTTGGTCTGCAATGTCATTAAGTTAAGGAACTTGATTATCTTTGTAGAGAGCAAAGTGAGAATAAAAAATATACAATTCTCCTAAGAAAACTGAATAATACCATATTGACTATAATCTACGTCAATTATCTTGTTTGTTTTTCACATTCTCTTCGTTAAAATAATCTACCGTAACTAGTTATGCTAAATTATTTTGCCTTAATAATGCAAAAAACAATTCAATCTAATCTAGACGCATATTACGATCAAAATGGTATAATACGATAGAAGATGAGAAATTTATCCAGAGGCATAGCCTCTCAAAAAAATCTTTTGTCCGAAACCGAATTTTAACATTCAAGATTGTATTTCTGTTTCTTTCGAATGTTTTAAAATCATCATTACAAAATGAACTCGATCGTTTTTTTCAAGTTTTGCCAAATGATTTATACCATTTTAACTATAAGACAAGTCATTTATCCTGTTTGTTTTTACACTCTCTTCGTTAAAATAATTTACCGTAACTAGTTATGCTAAATCATTTTTCCTCGATATTGCAAAAAACAATTCAATCTAAATTAGACTCATATTATAGTTAAACTGGTATTACTTCCTAAACATAAAGTCACAGACAGTGCTCTATGTCAAGCTCATAAAAAGTTAAAAGCAAGTGCATTCAAAGAATTAAATACTATTCAGGTCGATCACTATTACAAACATTTTGAAACAGAAAAATGGAAGGAAGATAAACACTTAATTTTAATGAAAAATAAAGTAGCTTAATTAATAATCGAAGTTTAAAAGAGTACTCTTGTTTTATAGGGGTTAAAACAAGCTTGAGTTAGGTCATGCAATGAGCCATTTTGACTATATGAAGAAAGGGGATTTAATACTTATGGACAGAAATCACCCATGTTTTCATTTGTTTTCTCAATTTTCAACAAGAAACATTGAGCTGGTGTAAAGTCTGGCTCTTGGAATTTAGCTAAACAATTAAAAAACTCAGATGATAATGAGCTTTTGGGAGAGATCTATCCAAGTAAACTGGCTAAAAGAAAGTGCGTAGTAGGGTTACCTACAAGCCCAATCAAAGTTCGACTTATAAAAGTCATATTAAAATCAGGGGAGATTGAAATTTTAATCACTTCATTGTTAGATACAACGAGATATCCAATCTCTCTATTTGGAGAATTATATTTTCAAAGATGGGGGATAGAAGAGTCGTATAAAGAGTTTATACCATATTGACTATAATATGCGTCTAGATTAGATTGAATTGTTTTTTGCATTATTAAGGCAAAATAATTTAGCATAACTAGTTACGGTAGATTATTTTAACGAAGAGAATGTGAAAAACAAACAAGATAATTGACGTAGATTATAGTCAATATGGTATTAAACATAAATTAGAGATTGAAAACTTTCAGGAAAATCAGTCTTGAGTATATTTCAAGATGTTTACGCGAAAGTATTTTCTTTAAATATCACAACTATTTTAGCGTCAAATGCGAAAGGGGAACTCAAGAAGAAAAAAGCAAAGTACCAATATAAAATCAATAGAACCAATGCGATTAGTAAGGTAAAAGGACTTATTCTTATATTGTTTTGTGAGAAAACAAGAAGTGAAATTCTAAAAGAAGTACTTGAACTATTCCTTATTAACCCCATTCCAATACGTAAAGACAGGGTTTATGAAAGGAATTTCAGTTCTCATGCAAGGAGATATGATATGACTTACAAAACCTGTTAGCTTAACTTAATGACATTGGAGGCAAACTCTAGCTCAGCTAGAGCCGTCTACTCGATTGGCGGTAGTTTTTTATTCGGTCAATCTATTTTTCAAATTCATTCTTTCGTGTAATATTCTAATAATTTCAATTTCTTTTTCAGAAATCGAATGATAAAATATAATGTGTTTTCCAGATTTGAGCCCGAGTAAATTTTCTTTTATCTCATAGTAAATTTTTCCAAGTTTAGGGTTATTTCCGATTTCTAAACAATCAAATTTAATTGTCGCATAATACTTGTCTGCTTGGTTTTCAGACCAGTTTTTATAAGTATAATTCCAGAGGCTATTCAGGTCTTCGTTTGCTTTTTTCCTGAAAGAAACTTTAACCATTATTTTATTTTTCAGATTTTAATTTTTTCAGATTTTCATCGAAGTCAAAGTTTTCAACTATTGGGCTGTTCAGTCCTTCTTGGATTGCATTTCTTAAAGCAATTACTTTACTTTCCTCATTTTCTAAAAGTCGAAGTCCAGCACGAATTACTTCGCTCACATTTTTGTATCTTCCAACAGAAACTTGTGAACCCACAAACTGCTCAAAATAGTTCCCGAGTGATATTGATGTATTTTTCATTTTAAATAAGTTTATTTAAAAGTACCAATTTTTGGTAAAAACTCCAAATTTATTTCAATTTTTAAATTACATCCAACGGTTCGGCTACAAATCGTGCACCGTTCTGACTACAATATACACCCAAGTTTCTACATAGGAAAATCTCCGATTTTGTTTGCTACATTTTCTGTTCAAGCAAGAAAAATTGGAGATTTTGCGGGCATACTAAGTAATTACACACTCTAAAATTTCAAAAAGTATGATTTTGTAGGGGTTAAAACAGTATGAACGATGTATCAAAGATACATAGAGAATACCAGAAGGTGCAAATCCTCTGTAGGCTAGTTGGTGCTGTCTACTAGCAAGTGGCAAGGTCGTTCACCGTGAGGT
>CAZEGV010000060.1:0-14505 GCA_964511645.1 uncultured Cytophagales bacterium | reverse complement strand
AAAAACAATTCAATCTAAATTAGACTCATATTATAGTTAAACTGGTATAAAACAGTAGCAACAACTTCGGAAAAATAAAGGGCTTCACCATCGGTGAAGCCCTTTTAATAAATTGGATGATTTCAAGATGATATCAAACTTGCTTAAATCCTCTGTTTTTTACTCGGATGACAGTAGTTTATAATCAACAAATTTATCATTAAACCGTCTTCTAAAAAAACGAGATAAATTGCCCTTCTATTTCAGCCTCGATAAGCCTTAAAACTTATTCTTCCACATCATAGACTCCACTGGTCGGATTGTTCTACCAGTATATTTAGCATTAAGTTTTTTATTATAAGGACGTTCTACTTCTCCATTTACTTTAAAGTAAATCAATTGTCCAATTGGCATACTCTCATACACTCTTACGGCATGAGTAACTGATATTTCTAATGTCCAAGTATTACAAAACCCTATGTCTCCCTTTCCTGCCGTAGCATGGATGTCAATCCCTAAACGACCAGTACTCGATTTTCCTTCCAAAAAAGGGACATGAGCATGAGATTCAGTATACTCTTGTGTAACACCTAAGTATAACATCCCAGGTTGCAACACAAAGCCTTCTTTTGGGATTTCAAAATGTTTGACTTTGTTATGCCTACGAGCGTCCAAGACTTCATCAACATATATTGCTAAGTACTTTCCTAAGTGTACATCATAAGAGTTTGTACCTAGATTTTCTCTGTCGTAAGGCTCGATAAGGATTGTCCCTTTGTCAATTTCTTCTAATATTTCTTTATCTGTTAGTATCATGTTATTCTCCTTTGGCTACCATCTCCGAAAGTTCTTTAGCTCGTTTTTTTGCATTAACAAGAGCGATTTCGATACTATCTCCTACTGATTTTTCTTCTAACGTATTTAAGGCGGCTTCTGTTGTCCCACCCTTAGATTTAACTGCTGTAATCAAGTCGTCAAATGATTGATTACTTTCTTTGATTAGATGATGAGCTCCTTGCATTGTTTGGTTTGCCAATGTTCTAGCATCTTCTTGCTTAAGTCCCATATCTACTCCTGCTTGTACAATGTGTTTCAAGAAATAATAAAAATAAGCGGGACCGCTTCCGCTAATGGCTGTCACGCTGTCTACTAATTCTTCTTTGTCTACTTTAATAGTGTCTCCTGTACTCCCTAAAATTAACTTTACTACTTCTTCCTTTTGACTATTGATGCTGTCTGGCATATAGTATCCCGTTATTCCTTTTCCTAATTGGCAAGGAGTATTAGGCATCGCTCTTACTACTAATTTACTATTTAACGCTGACTCAATTACACTAATAGGCACTCCTGCCATAATTGATATAATCAATGGGTTTTCTCCAAGTTTATTTGCCAAGTCGGATGCTAAATCATTAAATCCTTGAGGTTTTACGGCAAGTAATATAATGTCACAATCTGCAATATCATTTGTGATTTCGGTAAAACAACGCCCTATTTGTTCTTTTTTAAGTTTAAGACTCTGTTTTTCATTACGCTCAAAAAGGTAAATACTACTTTCAGAAAACACATTAATACTTCCTAATGCTTTTGCGAAAGCATGACCCATATTCCCAACTCCTACTATTCCTATTTTCATCTTATACTTTTTAATACCTTATGACTTGTTGCAATGATTTTATCAGCAATTTCATCTGTAATAGCTGTCGAGATGAACCAAGACTCAAACTGAGACGGTGGCAAATAAACACCTCCTTCTAGCATTCCTCTAAAATATTTTCCAAACAATTCTTGATCACAAGCCTTAGCATCATCAAAATTATTAACTACCCTATCTGTAAAAAACAGACAAAGCATTGATCCATTTTGAGTCACTGTAAAGTTGAGCCCTAGTTCTTGCATGCTTGCTTTAATTCCATCTGCAATATGAGAAGCAGTACTGTCAAGTTGTGCGTAGGTATCTATATTGTCTCTAAGTTGAGTAAGCATCGCATAACCAGCACTCATCGCAATTGGGTTTCCTGATAAAGTCCCTGCCTGATACACTGGTCCTGCTGGAGATACATAATCCATGATTTCTTTGCTTCCACCATAAGCTCCCACTGGCATCCCCCCACCTATTATTTTACCAAAAGTAGTAAGGTCTGGTTGCACTCCTAACAAACCTTGAGCCCCGGATAATGAAAGTCTAAACCCAGTCATTACTTCATCAAAAATTAATAAAATTCCTGTTTGGTCACAAATTTGGCGTAGGCCTTCCAAAAATCCTTTTTTAGGTAATACTAAGCCCATATTACCTGCTACTGGTTCCAAGATAATAGCAGCAATATTGTCTTTGTTTGCTTTTACAATCTCCTGTACTTCTACTAAATCATTGTACTTGGCGGTAAGTGTATCATTTGCTACACCTTTAGGAACACCTGGGCTATTAGGCACGCCAAAAGTAATTGCACCACTACCTGCGGCAATCAAAAAAGAATCTCCATGTCCATGGTAGCAACCTTCAAATTTAATAATTTTATCTCGGTTTGTATATCCTCTTGCAAGGCGTACTGCCGACATTGTAGCTTCAGTTCCCGAATTTACCATTCGCACTTTTTCTATGCTAGGTACAATTTCTGATATTAGTTTAGCGATCTCTACTTCTTTACGAGTAGGTGCCCCAAAAGAAAAAGATTTTTTTACCTGTTTAGCAACAGCTTCTTGTACAGCAAGGTTAGCATGCCCAAGAATCATTGGCCCCCAAGAGTTTATAAGATCAATATAGATATTGTCATCCTCATCATACATATATGCTCCTCGTGCATCTTTGATAAAAAGAGGGTTTCCTCCAACTGCCTTAAATGCTCTTACAGGAGAATTCACTCCGCCTGGGATATAATTTTGAGCCTCTTCAAATAGGCTTTTACTACTTTTTATCTCCATTTTTTGGGGTATTTATCCAAATTAATCTACGATTTTCATCAAATTTCAAAATAGTACAAATGTCATTTGAATTTTCATCTGTATAATCCAAACCTTGTAAAGTTGCTCCTAATCTATACGATTGACGTATCAATTTTTTTCCAAAAAACCGTCCATCTGTTATTAAGGCATTTCCAAAATGTAAAGTAAGGTCATAACCAATATGGGCATATTCTTTTCGTGGTCTTATACCTAGTTCTTGACTTACTTTTTTTCTAAAAGAAGCAATCCTATCATTGTTTAAGTCTACATAATAATCTTTATAAAAATGAGTATTAAAATGTACATATTGCTCATAAGAGTTTGTAGGTATTTTTAACCAACTATAAGGAGCTAATACTGGTATTTCAAATTTATCCGTTTCTAAGGCTGTAATCACATAAGAACCAATTAATTTATTTTTGGATACCACAAAAACGTGACTGGCATCTTTACTAAATTTTAATCGATGAATATCCTTAGATATTTCCGTCATATTTTTTTTAGTCAGTTTTTTGAATACAGTAACTGTTTTGCCATCTAAACCTTCGTACGTATTTTTATATACCGTAGCCATAACAGAGTCTTGTTCGCTCTCTCCGTAATAAATAATAATATTACGTCCGCTAAACTCTTTCTTAGAAAATTCAGCTAGTTTTTCTGCCTTTTTTCTAAATGAAGACATATACAAAAATACATATGAATTGTCTTTTAAGAGTTCTGTTTTATGAGAAAGTGGATTTATATAATACATTTTCTTTTTCTTAGCATATTTTGCCACCAACTGAGATTCTCGATAAGAAATTGGTCCAATTAGCATATCCATATCCGCAAGTTTCTTTTGATGGATTAATGCTTTTACAACTAAAGTGTCTCCTTTGGTGTCAAATACATGAAGTTTGATTTTTCTGCCATTTTCATTAAGCGAATCTATTGCTAGCTCTATTCCAATATATAACTCATAATAAGGAGATTTTTTCTTCGCAGGAGAAGTTATATCAAATGGTAGTATCACAGCCACATTGTATACACCCTTTATTGTTACAATTTCTTCTTCTGTTTGTAATGTTGTTGTATCAACATTAAACAATGAATACTCTTGAGCTAAATATTTTTGATTAAATACAGTAGTCGTATTCTTATCTTCTTTTCCTAGTGCTATGTATAAGTTTTTAGCTACAACTATAGATTTAGGGAATAACTCGTGCAAAGCATTTAACTTTTCTATCCCCATTTCAGGGTTCACCTTTTGAGAAAGTATATTGTCAAAATCATGTTGCAAGATTTCATCTTCTATTTGATTAGTATATACCGCTGATTTTTCAAAATCATTTTCATCCAATGAAACAATTGCCATTAAATAATAAGCTTCTTCTATTTCTTTCCATTTGGGATAATCTTGAATAAGCTTCACCAAAACAAATCGAGCATCAGTATATTTTTTTAACCGATAAGCGGAAAGCCCACAATAATAATGAGCATACTTAGCATAAGGATTATTCTTATGCTTTACCATTAAGTTTTTGAAGCTATCAAAAGCTTGTTCATACTGTCCTCCATTCAGTTGAGTCTTGGCAATACCGTAATTTTTTTGAAAAGATCCTTTCTTTTGTGCGAAAGAAAAACTCACCAAACTGAGTAAGAATATGGTTATGTATAGTTTTATTTTTTTCATCATATAAGAGTTTTAGCAAATACTATTCCCATTCGATAGTAGCAGGTGGTTTAGAGCTAATGTCATATACGACTCTATTCACTCCTTTTACTTTATTTATAATATCATTAGAGATATCTGCCAAGAAATCATATGGTAATCTTGACCAATCAGCGGTCATCCCATCTTGACTCGTTACTGCACGTAAGCTTACTACACTTTCATAAGTACGTTCATCTCCCATCACTCCTACAGATTGTACTGGTAAGAGCATTACTCCAGCCTGCCAAACTTCGTCATATAAGTTTGATTGTTTAAGTCCAGATATAAAAATATCATCAACCTCTTGTAGCAACCTTACCTTTGGGGCAGTTACATCACCTAAAATCCTAATCGCAAGTCCAGGTCCTGGAAAAGGATGTCTCCCTAACAATTCTTGGCTCAAGCCTAATGCTTTTCCTACTCTACGTACCTCATCTTTAAATAACGAACGTAAAGGTTCTACTATTTTTAATTTCATATAGTCCGGAAGTCCGCCCACATTATGGTGAGATTTGATTGTAGCAGAAGGTCCTTTTACAGAGATAGATTCGATTACATCTGGGTAAATTGTACCCTGCCCTAGCCATCTAGCTCCTTCAATTCCTTTTGACTCTTCATCAAAGACATCTATAAATGCTTTCCCAATTGCTTTTCTTTTCTTCTCAGGATCAGACAAACCTGCTAAAGCATCATAAAATCGTTGACTAGCATCTACTCCTTTTACGTTTAAACCCATTCCTTTATATGAATCCAATACCTTTTGAAATTCATTTTTTCTGAGTAAACCATTGTCTACAAAAATACAATATAAATTTTTTCCAATAGCTTGATGAATCAGTACCGCTGCTACTGATGAATCTACACCACCTGATAAACCTAATATTACTTTGTCATCACCCAGTTGAGTTTTAAGCCCTACAATTGTGTCGTTTGCAAAATGTTGTGGTGTCCATGACTGTTCACATCCACATATTTCTACCGTAAAGTTTTCTAATAATTGTTTCCCATCAGTACTGTGCGTTACTTCTGGGTGAAATTGCACTCCGTATATTGACTGATTTTTCATTTCGAAAGCTGCAACAGGAATATTTTCTGTACTAGCAATGATTTCAAAACCACTTCCTAAACCTTGAATTGTATCTCCATGAGACATCCATACTTGAGAGTCTTTAGCGATTCCCTTCATCAATGGAGAAGTAGTCGGTTGATTTAGTAAAACTCTTCCATACTCACGAGTACTGCTTGGTTTTACTTCATTACCATACTTATGAGCCAATAGTTGGGCTCCAAAACAAACTCCTAATAACGGTAATTTTCCTTTGATTATACCTAAGTCAAAATCAGGTGCGTCTGCATCACGTACACTAGATGGGCTTCCTGATAAAATGACACCTTTCACTTCTGTGCCTATTACAGGAACATTGGTATAAGGATGAATTTCGCAATAAATATTAAGTTCTCTTACCCTGCGTGCAATCAGCTGTGTGTACTGCGAACCAAAGTCAATAATAAGTATTGTTTCTTCCATCATTAAGCAAAAGTAATATTATCTATTATGATTTTCTAGTAATAGAGCTGGAAGTTTTAACTCTGAAAGTTTAGTTGGTTTTATGAAAACAGAAAAGGCTTGTCAATTGACAAGCCCTTTTAAGTTAAATGGATAAGAGCAAAAGAATTTACTTCACTTTTAACTCTGTTGTTTTGATAAGATGACGACCTTCATATACTTTAATAATATATTTACCAGGTTCAATCATTCCCTCAGAAAACTCGCTTATTAATGTTAAAGTTTCTCCCGAATTTTTAAAATTCAAAATCTTTTTAAGAGAGTAAAGCTCTGTTTTTCCTTTATCAGTTTCAAAAGATCCACCGCTATTATTAATTGTATAAATAACTTGACCAGAGGCATCTGTCATTTTCATAATAAAGGTTTTATTACCTTTTTCAGAAACGCTGTTTTGTGCCAACTTAGCATCTATTACCAATTGCCTTACATCATCAGCTTTATAACCATTTTTACTTGGTTTTTCTAACTTTCCTTTTTTATTAAACACTTTGATATCGGTACTTTCAAACCTCATAATAGAAGCTATTCTTACTTGTTCAGATAAAGAAGAAATGTTTTCTATATGTTCGCCATTTAGCTCTACAAGAGTTCCCATTTCTACATTTTGAGAATCTACAACATACTTGAGATGTTCTATCTCTTTCTCTAAATCTTGGTGTTTAAGCTCTGACTCTGCTAGTAACTTACGAATATCATGCTCCAACTGTCTTCTTTTTTTATCCGAATAAGATTTTGCATTCTTTAATTCTTTTTGTTGATCCTCTAGCTTTTGAAGTTGCTCATTAAGGTCTTCATTTTCAATACCCCTAGTCTCATACTGTCTAGCTAAAAGTTGAAATTCCTCAATTTGACTTTTCAGATTTGCTTGTAATAAGTTTTTCTTATCAGTTGTCTCTTCTAAATTGTCATTAGTGTTAACGAATTGCTTCTTTAGAGAAGAAAGTTCGGTAAACAAATAAGCCACTCCTCCTAAAGATATTAGCAATAACAATGCTAGTATAATAATAGGAAGCTTACTACTCTTTCGCTGGTTAGGTGTATTCATAGTTTTTATATATTTAGTTTATACTTATTAATTCTACATCAAATATTAATGCAGCTCCTGGTTTAATGTCTGCCCCTGCCCCTCTATCTCCATAAGCTAAGTCAGATGGAATGTAAAAACGGTATTTAGACCCCGTATTCATTAATTGCACTCCTTCCGTCCAACCAGAAATCACTTGATTAAGTCCAAATGTAGCAGGCTGACCTCGCTCTACTGAACTATCAAACACTTTTCCGTCTATTGTAGTTCCGTGATAATGGACTGTTACTTGTGCCTCTGCATTAACTGGTTTTTCTCCATCTCCTTTAGACAACACTTCGTACTGTAAACCACTATCTAGCTTAGTTACTTCTGTTCTCTCACTATTTGTAGTCAAAAATGCAACACTATTTTCTTTTTCTCCTACCGCTTCTACTGATTTTTTTTCACTTACTTTAGCAAAATAATCTTGGATTTGAGTATTTGCCTCTTCCATTTCAATCAATGGCTTATTTCCTTTCAGTACATCTTCAATTCCTTTCACAAGATCTGAAGGTGATACTTCTGTCAAATCAACACCTGACTCTTGTACTTGTTGTAAGACTGTTTTTCCTAAGGCTAAACCTAAACTATATGCTATATTATCCACTCTAGTTATTGTTTCAAGTTATAAATTATGATTAATTATTGACTTTTAAAAGTTCTACGTCAAATATTAACGTAGCACCTGGCTTGATGTCAGCTCCTGCACCTCTATCTCCATAAGCCAAATCAGATGGGATATAGAAACGGTATTTAGAACCTGTACTCATTAACTGAACTCCTTCTGTCCACCCTTTAATTACCTGATTAAGAGCAAAAGTAGCAGGTTCGCCTCGTTCTACTGAACTATCAAATACTTTTCCTTCTATCGTAGTACCATGATAATGTACCGTTACGCTAGACGTTGGTCCAGATGGTTTTGCACCACTCCCTTGTGTAATCACTTCATATTGTAACCCACTAGGTAAAACAGTCACTTCTTTTCTCAATTTATTTTTTGCTAAAAAAGCAATCCCCACTTCTTTTGCAGCACCCGATTCAACCTTCATTTTTTTCTCCTGTAAACTTTTAAAGTATGTGTTTAACAACTTCATTCCTTCTTCTTTGCTTAATCCTGTTGAGTCTTTTTTAATTCCTTCTTCAAAACCTCTTAATACAAGATCCGTGTTAAAACTATCTGTAGGAGCCCCAGTTTGAGACAATACATCATAATATTGTACCGCATACATTTTCCCCATATTATAACTAATACTATCCATTTGTGTTTTTAAATCTGCACTACTAGATGTCTGAGTTGTTTCTTTATTACATGAAGCTAAAGTTATAGCCATTACGAGTGATCCTAATATTATTTTTTTCATTTTTTTTCTATTTTTAATTAATTATACAATTCTTCTCTACGAGCGTTTAACGATGTGTCATTAAGATATTCATCATAAGTCGCCTTTTTGTCAATAAATCCTTTTGGTCCAATTTCTATAACACGAGTCGCTACAGTTTGTGTAAATTCATGGTCATGAGATGCGAATATTATACTTCCTGGGAAATCAATTAAGGCATTATTAAGTGCTGTGATTGATTCTAAATCCAAGTGATTGGTTGGATCATCCATTACCAATACGTTAGCATTTTGTAACATCATTCGTGACAACATACAACGCACCTTTTCTCCCCCTGATAGCACATTAGACATTTTAAATACCTCTTCACCACTAAAAAGCATTTTGCCTAAAAACCCTCTCACAAAAGTTTCATCCGCTTCTGGATCATCACAATATTGCCATAACCAATCTACTAAATTTTTATCCCCAGTAAAGAATTTGGCATTTTCATTAGGTAAATAAGCAGTGTTAATAGTTACTCCCCATTTAAATTCTCCTGCGTCTGGTTCTTTTTCTCCCATAAGGGTTTCAAAGAATGCTGTAATAGCTAACGGATTTTTAGATGTAATTGCGATTTTATCTCCTTTGTCTACATGAAAATCAATTCCAGAAAAAACATCTTTCCCCTCTATACTGCTTTTCAAGTTTTCGACAGACAATACTTGAGTTCCCGCTTCTCTTTCAGGTTTAAACACAATTCCTGGGTATCTTCTACTAGATGGCTGAATATCATCTAATTGGATTTTCTCTAATAACTTTTTACGAGATGTTGCCTGTTTAGATTTAGATGCATTAGCAGAAAATCTCGCAACAAAATCTTCAAGTTCCTTTTTCTTGTCTTCTGCTTTTTTGTTTTTATCAGATAGCTGACGTGCCGCTAATTGACTAGACTGATACCAAAAGCTATAATTACCTGTAAACATTGTCAACTGATTTCTATCAATGTCACAAGTATGTGTACACACAATATCAAGGAAGTGTCTATCGTGAGAAATAACAATTACAGTATTTTTGAAGTCTAATAAAAAATCTTCTAACCAAGTAATCGTATCAATATCAAGATCATTGGTAGGCTCATCCATCAATAAGATATCAGGATTACCAAACAACGCTTGCGCTAATAAAACACGAACTTTCTCCTTACCACTCAACTCACCCATCAAGCGATAGTGCAAATCTTCCTTGATACCCATTCCGCTAAGCATCTCTGCTGCGTCTGGTTCAGCATTCCAGCCATCCATCTCTGCAAAGTCAGTTTCTAGCTGAGAGACCTTTTCTCCATCAGCATCTGAAAAATCTTCTTTAGCATATAATGCATCTTTCTCCTGCATAATGGCCCAAAGTGTTTTGTGCCCCATTAAAACGGTATTTAATACCGTATCTTCATCATGAGCAAAGTGATCTTGCTTTAATACTGCAATTCTTTCTCCTGGCGTGGTAGATATAGACCCTGAAGTAGCATCAATCTCTCCCGAAAGAATTTTCATGAAAGTAGATTTACCCGCACCATTGGCACCAATAATTCCGTAACAATTCCCTGGAGAAAAGTTTATATTTACTTCCTCAAATAATAATCGTTTACCAAAGCGTAGAGATATGTCCTGAACGTTTAACATTATATAGTAATAGCTTTTAATTTTGAAGTTCCAAAAGTACAGATTATAGTTGAAATATTCAATTATAACTTATTATTAAGCTTTTATATAAACCCATCCTTCTTTTTTAGAATCAAATACAGCCTTTATTCGTTTATAATCTGATACTTCGTAAGTATCTACTTTTGCTAATTCGGCTGAGGTAATTTCAAACAACACTCCTTTTATCTTATCAGAAACATCATTACTCTTAATAGCAATAGGGTGAAACTCTTGCTGACTTACCGCCAAAACATTTTCGGCTTTAATTTTAAGTTGTTCTATTTTGAACCCGCTTAAGCTATCCAACTCTCCAACTAGCTTCCTTCCAAAGGACTCTAGTTGTACATTTTCAAGCTGAAGTGTCCCGTATGAAAATAAGTAATGCATAAATATTTTATTTTTATCTAACCAAAAAAGCCTTCAATTAAGCTTAATTCGTGACAAATATCTTTTTTTCTTCAAGTATTACACAAAAATAAGCAACTTTTTATAAAAATAATAGGATACAATAAATATTGGAGTCATTATTGCATCAATAGATTATATTATATCAAATTATTATTATATTATGAAAAACGGAAAAGTAAAATTTTTCAATGAAACCAAAGGATTTGGTTTTGTGATTGATGAAGAAACAAAAGAAGAATACTTCGTACATGTTTCAGGATTAGTAGACGAAATCAAAGAAGACGATACAGTTGAATTTGAATTACAAGAAGGTAGAAAAGGTTTAAACGCAGTTAATGTAAAAATTGTGTAATTGACTAATTCTTAAAAAAAAAGCCCATCATAACGATGGGCTTTTTTTATGCCTTAATTTTTATGTGGCGTTTCTATTCTATTCTTTTTCCATGGCGGTGTTGTTTTGGAACAAAAATGAAACCCAAAAAGAATCATTAATACCACAAAGCCAATCACAACAGATTTGAATATTTTTTGACCGTTCATGTTATTACACTAATTTTATATTGAAATGCCGTGTTTATTATGCCGTAACCTGCTTGAGTTTATCCATCACCAAACTTGCTGCACCTAATATGCCTGCTTCAGCATTTAAAGATGCTGGACGAATGTCTAAATCTTCGGTATAATAACTGTCTAAATGATTTTTTAAGTACCCCTCCATTGCGGGTGCAATAAATTCAAAAGCTCCTGCAACGCCTCCTCCTAGTATGAACCTGTGAATATCTGCAAATCTCATCACTCCAATCATTGTCTCACCAATACATTCGCCTACTTCAGCAAAGACATCAAGAGCACAGCTATCGCTACTTAATGCAGCATTGTAGATTATCTTTGGGTCTAACTCTTTACCTTGTAAAATAGATTGCTTATATTTTTTTGTTTTTAATAAATCATAGGTATGTGCCGTGATTTTTTCTTGACCAATATGATCTTCTAAGGTAACTCCATCCTTTAATGGGATGTGTCCAATCTCTGTTGCATTACCACTAGAACCAATAAATAATTTGCCGTTGAGAACATATCCACCACCTACTCCTGTACCTATCGAAATAAAAAGATAGTCACCACAATTGGCATTTTCACCAAAATACATTTCTCCCAAGGCAGCACACTTAGCATCATTCTCTATCTGTACTGGGATTCCTTTTATCTTTTCTTGTACCATTGGCACAAATTTTTGATTGTTTAAAATCGGAATATTTGCCAAGACATGAGTCGATTGCCTATCTTGACTTAACAGACCTGGCAAACCTATCCCAACACCTTCTATATTGTGCTTAGCGATATACCTAAGTATAATTTCACTTAATTTATCTACAAACAATTGAGCACTATCTTCCCAAGCATGGGTGTCAAAAGCTTGTTTATCAATCACTTTCCCTTCAAGTGTTACCCCTGCAAACTTTACGGTTGTACCCCCTACGTCTATCCCTAATATCATATTCTTCTTATCTGGTGATTGTACGTCCCTCCTCTGAAGGTATCGCATATAATTTGTACTCATTAACTAAAGTAATGATGAAAATATTAAAAAAAGGTCAGAAAGACAACGGATTGCATGAAAAACAAAAAGCACCTTCGTTAAAAAGATGCTTCTTTTCAATGAATTGACATGTTCTAATCTAAAATACTCTCTACTAGAACGATAATATTATTATTTGATATTTCTACTACCCCACCACTAATGAACATACTTTCTTCTCCATCGGTAGTTTGATAAACCAACTTCCCTTCTTCTAATGCACTAATTACTGGTGCGTGATTATTAAGTACTTGAAAAGTACCTCCTGTACCTGGGAAAGTAGAACTATCTACTTCTCCTTCAAATACAGTTTTGTCAGGTGTTACAATACTTAAGTTCATAAGTAGTAAGTTTATTTAGTTTCGGCCATTAATTTCTCACCTTTAGCTATGGCATCATTAATGTCACCAACAAGGTTAAATGCAGACTCTGGTAAATGATCCAGCTCACCATTAAGAATCATGTTAAATCCTTTGATAGTGTCTTTGATGTCAACCAAAACACCTGGCATACCAGTAAACTGCTCTGCAACGTGGAATGGTTGAGATAAGAATCTTTCAATTCTTCTTGCTCTATACACCACTTGTTTGTCTTCTTCAGATAGTTCTTCCATTCCAAGAATTGCAATAATATCTTGTAACTCTTTGTAACGTTGAAGAATTTCTTTTACATTTTGAGCACAATCATAATGTTCATCACCTATGATGTCTGCTTTTAAGATTTGAGAAGTAGAGTCCAATGGATCTACCGCAGGATAAATTCCTTTCTCAGCAATTTTACGAGAAAGTACAGTAGTAGCATCCAAATGAGCAAATGTATTGGCAGGAGCAGGGTCAGTTAAATCATCCGCAGGTACGTAAACCGCTTGTACAGATGTAATTGAACCTCTTTTGGTTGAAGTAATACGCTCTTGCATTGCTCCCATCTCTGAGGCTAGTGTAGGCTGATAACCTACGGCAGATGGCATACGACCTAATAAGGCTGACACCTCTGCACCCGCTTGCGTAAAACGGAAAATATTATCTACAAAGAATAAAATATCCCTACCTTGACCTTCTCCATCTCCATCACGAAAATATTCAGCCATTGTAAGTCCTGATAAGGCTACACGAGCACGAGCACCTGGAGGTTCATTCATTTGACCAAACACCAAGGTTGCTTGTGAGTTAGCTAATTCTTTTTCATCTACTTTAGAAAGATCCCATTCGCCTTTTTCCATAGACTTTACAAAATCATCACCATATCTGATTACATTGGATTCAATCATCTCACGAAGTAAATCGTTACCCTCACGAGTACGTTCACCTACACCCGCAAATACCGAAAGACCTTCGTAAGCTTTAGCGATATTATTAATCAGCTCCATGATAAGTACTGTTTTACCAACACCAGCACCACCAAACAAACCAATTTTACCACCTTTTACATAAGGTTCAATAAGGTCAATTACTTTAATACCCGTCAATAAAATTTCTGCTGAGGTAGATAACTCTTCAAAAGCAGGCGCTGAACGGTGTATCGATAATTTATTATCTCCTTTTGGTTGTTTGATTCCATCAATAGCTTCTCCTATTACATTGAATAAACGACCTTTTATATCATCCCCAACAGGCATAGAAATAGGCGTTCCTAAGTCTAGAACTTCAGTTCCTCTACTTAAACCCTCTGTACCTTCCATTGAGATAGCTCTTACACGAGACTCCCCAAGATGTTGTTGTACTTCAAGTATGATTTTTTGCCCATTACCCTTTGTAAGAGAAAGTGCATTTAAAATTTGAGGTAGCTCAACTCCTTCAAAACTAACATCTACTACTGGCCCAATTACTTGGGTGATTTTACCTTTATTTGCCATCTTTTTAAGATATAATAATTACTTCAATCCTATGATTGGTGCAAAACTAGGCTTAAATTATTCCTTATCCAAGGTATTTTAAAATTAATCCTAAGGATACTAATATTCATTTAAAACTAAGGGTTCAACTGTGCTTAATAAAGGTTAAAAAATCATTTATTCAGTCAGGTGCTTAGCGTTAAACCAACTTTTTTCGAGTGATGTCTTTTATTCCTTCCTAAATTCATTGCCACAAGATTTACACTTGTTTAGGCTCTTATTAGTAAATAGGGAAGACCATAAATAATAGTGAGACTATTAGAGACATAATGCCTTTCATAGATTTATAAATCTTCTGAATCAGATTTAATACCAATTAAATTATAATATAAGTCTAATTATTAGTATTTTTGTTTATGG
>CAZEGV010000059.1:0-14771 GCA_964511645.1 uncultured Cytophagales bacterium | reverse complement strand
ACGAAAAACCCGACCGTAGGGGCGAAATAGCCCCGTGAGCGTAGTGAAAGGGAAGCTCCTAGTGGGTTTAATTCATGAAAGTATTTATGGCTAATTTAAAGGTGTTTGTTGCGATATGTAAAGTACATGCCCCACTTTGATACTAATTCTATTACCTTTGCAGTAAGATGAATGCATTAATAGTTTTTGTAAAAAACCCTGTAAAAGGAAAAGTAAAGACACGCCTTTCTGCCACGATGGGAGAGGACAAGGCATTAGCGATTTACAGAGAGTTATTGCTACATACTAGAAATCTTTGTCAGCTTTTAACAGATACTCAGGTAGTGGTTTACTATGCTGATTTTTTAAATCAAGATGACTTATGGAATTCGTTTAAGAAACAACTACAGTGTAATGGTGATTTAGGAGACCGTATGTACGAAGCTTTTAAGACAGAAGAGTCTGCGGACAAAATGGTGATTATTGGTTCGGATTGTTTTGAGTTAAAACCAAGCCATATTCAAGAAGCATTTGATAGCTTATCGAGTAATGATGCTGTAATAGGTCCTGCCAATGATGGCGGGTATTATTTGTTAGGTCTAAAAAAAGCAGAAAATAAAGTATTTAATGAGATGAAATGGAGTACTTCCGATGTTTTTTCTCAAACAATTGATAGGTTTAAGGAACTAAACCTTAGTTATTTGGTGTTGGAAGAACTAGTAGATATAGACACAGAAGAAGACCTTAAAATCAGTAGAAAAAATGAGTAAATCATACCTAGAGACCACAAAAGATGTTTATAAAGAAGCTGCATTAACACCTGATGTAGGGCTTTGTTGCACAACAACACCTATTTGGCAACTGCCTAATTTTGAAATCCCTAAAATCATGCAAGAGATGAACTACGGTTGTGGTAGTACTGTACATCCTAGAGATTTGATTAATGACCCTACTATATTATATGTAGGTGTTGGTGGCGGAATGGAATTGTTACAATTCGCTTATTTTAGCCGTCAGAAAAGCGGTGTGATTGGTGTAGATGTTGTAGATGAAATGTTGGAAGCCTCTCGCAAAAACTTTATAGAAGCCGAAAAACTAAATCCTTGGTTTAAGCCTGAGTTTGTAGACCTACGTAAAGGGGATGCACTTGCATTGCCTATTGAAGATAATACGATAGACGTGGCGGCACAAAATTGTTTATTTAACATCTTTACACATGAAGACCTTAAGAAGGCATTAGCAGAGATGTACCGAGTGCTGAAACCTTATGGTAGGTTGGTGATGTCTGACCCTGTTTGTAATCAAGATATGCCTGAAAATTTAAAACAAGATGAGCGCTTGAGGGCATTGTGTTTGAGTGGGTCAATACCTATGAATGATTATATTAAGATGCTTACCGATGCGGGATTTGCTACGATAGAAATTAGAGCTAAAAGACCGTACCGTATATTAAGCCCTAATCATTACGATACACCAGATAATATTTATATAGAAAGCCTTGAAGTATGTGCGATAAAGGATCCTATGCCAGCAGATGGTCCTTGCGTATTTACAGGGAAGGCTGCTATCTATTATGGAGATGAGGAGTATTTTGATGACAAGGCGGGGCATATATTAATGCCTAATCAGCCATTATCAATATGTGATAAAACTGCTCAAATGTTTAAAGATTTAGGAAGAGATGATATTTTCGTTTCAGAGTCTACCTACTTTTATGATGGAGGCGGTTGTTGTTAAATTGTAACATTTGATTTGACTCAAAAAAACTTTTTAAAAGTTTGTGGGGGAATAAAAAAATAGTACATTTGCATCACTGTAAGCAAAACGCTCCGTTCGTCTAGGGGTTAGGACACTAGGTTTTCATCCTAGAAACAGGGGTTCGATTCCCCTACGGAGTACAGTTGTAACCCTTTAATTAATTTTAAAGGGTTTTTTTATGAACTCCCCCAATATTTCTCATTTTAGACTTTTTATACCATTTTGATCGTAATATGCGTCTAGATTAGATTGAATTGTTTTTTGCATTATTAAGGCAAAATAATTTAGCATAACTAGTTACGATAGATTATTTTAACAAAGAGAATGTAAAAAACAAACAAGATAATTGACGTAGATTATAGTCAATATGGTATTAAACCCCTTTTAAAGAGATCATTACTTTGTTCTAAAACAAAGATTTATTTAAAGCGTTTAAAGCAGTTACTTTATCTTTAGTGTCAATCAGTAAGGATATATTATATTTACTTCCACCGTAAGAAATCATACGGATTGAAATATTCATTAAAGCATCAAGTACTTGGTGAACAACACCTTTGTTATTTGTTTCAAAAGAGCCTGCTATACAAACAATAGAGTGGTCTTTGTCTGTTTCTACATAGCCAAATTGTTGTAAATCTTTTATGATTTCTTTGAGATGAGTGTCATCATCAATGGTAAGAGATACAGCTACCTCAGAAGTAGTAATCATATCTATTGGAGTACGGTAGTTTTCAAATACTTCAAATATTTTTCTTAAAAATCCGTAAGCCAAAAGCATTCTTGTAGATTTAATTTTAATAGCGGTAATATTATCCTTAGCCGCTACTGCTTTGAAAGTACCTTCTCCAGTTTTTGATGAAACTACTGTTCCATGTGCCGTAGGTTCCATCGTGTTAAGTAACCTTACTGGAATGTTTTTCTCCATTGCTGGTCGGATGGTAGCTGGGTGTAAAATTTTTGCTCCAAAATAAGCCAGTTCTGCCGCTTCGTCAAAAGATAGCTCTGCAATAGGATGTGTGTTTTCTACAATACGAGGGTCGTTATTGTGCATGCCGTCAATATCTGTCCATATTTGGATATCTTTTGCTTCAATTGCAGCGCCTATAAGCGAAGCAGTATAGTCAGACCCACCACGTTTAAGGTTGTCAATTTCTCCATTGTGATTGCGGCAAATATATCCTTGCGTAATATAGATGTCTACCTTGTTCACTTGCGTTAGAACATTCTTAAGCTTTGTAGAGATAAGTGCTAATTGTGGTTCGTCGTACTCATCTATTCTCATAAAATCTAAAGCAGGAAGCAAAACAGATTTAAGCCCTAACTCAGTAAGAAAATGATGAAATAGTTGCGTAGACATAAGCTCTCCTTGAGCCAATAGCACACGCTCTTCTTTATTAGTAAAGTCAAGTTCTAGTAAGCCTCTGATAATGCCAAAATGAGTATCAATAACAGCTTTTCCTGCAATATGCGATGACTGTTCTTTATATAAGTCGTTTACAAAAACTATATATTTATTATAAAGTGCTTCAATTTTATTCTGGGCAGTGTGTTTTTCTTTTTTATAAAGATTATCACTAATTTCAACTAAAGAATTTGTAGTGCCCGATACTGCTGATAAGACAATGATTTTAGGATCATTATCTAGTGTGATAATTTCTTTTACTTGACGCATGCGGTCAGGATGTCCCACAGAAGTTCCGCCAAATTTTAATACTCTCATTTCGTTCTGTTAATTATATGGATTATTTGATTGACAGCATTTTGATTGCTGTGATAGCTGCTTCGTCACCTTTATTGCCATGCTTTCCACCCGCTCTATCCAAACCTTGTTGTTTGGTGTTTGGGGTAAGTACTCCAAACACTACTGGCTTGTCATATTTAAGACTTACATCTGTCAAACCTTGTGCTACTGCATGGTTGATGTATTCATTATGAGACGTTTCTCCTTTTATTACACAGCCAATACAAACTACAGCATCAATGTCTTTATTTTGAGCCATTTTTTGTGCGGCAAAACTTAGTTCGTAAGTCCCTGGCACATCAACTTGTATGATGTTTGTAGGTTTAACGCCATTATACTTTAATGTCTCTATTGCACCATTACACAAAGAGCTAGTAATGTCTTCATTCCACTCGGCTGTAATTATTGCAAATCTCTTTTGACTCATGTCACTTAGATTTTTACTAGAGTAGCTACTTAGGTTTTTTTCTGTAGATGCCATAAACTGAAAAAAGGGATAAAGAAAAATCTTTACCCCTTTCTTTTAATTATTATTAGTACTTTATTTCTTTACGCTATACTTAGCTATGTATCGCTTAGCTACAACCGCTTGTTTGGCAGTTGGGTAATCTGTTACAATCTTGTTGTAAGCTTCTGTTGCTTCGCTTGTTTTATTTGCTCCTTCATAAGCTACTGCTAGCTTAAGTAAGTAAATAGGCGTGTATTCTTTATTAGGTTTGTAGTCGGCTGCTTTTTTGTAAAACTTAATTGCTTCTTCCGATTTCCCTAATTCAGAATTAGCATCACCAATTAACGAGTAAGCTCTTGCTTGCACCAATAAATCATCACTACTAAACTCTGATAGGTTAACAATCGCTGCTGCAAATTCACCTTTGTTTAATTTAGCAACACCTGCATAGAAATTAGCTAAGTTAGCTGCATCGGTACCGCTATATTCTTTAGCAATGTCTTCCACACCTTTTACTCCTTTAGCTTGATCACCATTTAGCATTAACTCTAGTGAGTCTGTAGAGAAAGCATTTTGAGCAGGAAATAATGCTTTTTGTGCTTCTAACTCTGTTCTTTCTTGATTATTTTGGTATAAAAAGTAGGCTACTACAACTAATAAAAGCCCAACCGCTACTCCCAAAATAATGTTTTTGTTTTTATCAAAGAATGATACTGAAATCACATCATCGTTAAGATTGTGGTTTTCTACTACTTCTTCGAATTCTTCTTCTTTTTTCTTTTTTGCCATTTTACTCCCTGTTAAACGGGTAATCTTCTTGAACATATACATCTTTAAACACCTCGTCCTTTGATGGGTAAGGTGAGTTCTCTGCAAACTTAACACTCTCGGCTATAGTAGCTTTAATTTCAAGGTCAATTTTCTTTAAATCTTCCTCTGTCGCAAATTTATTTTTAAGAATTGTTTCTTTCACCTGTATCACAGGGTCTTGTGCTTTGTATTCTTCTAGTTCTTCTTTAGTACGATACTTAGCAGGGTCAGACATTGAGTGACCTTTGTAACGGTAAGTATTGAACTCCAATAAAGTTGGTCCATCACCACGACGAGCTCTGTCAGCTGCTTTCTCTACTGCTGAGTGAATGCTTTCTACATTCATGCCATCTACTGGCTCTGAAGGAATATCGTAAGCAAGTCCTAATTTATATAATTCGGTTACATTAGAAGTACGTTCTACTGAAGTCCCCATTGCATAACGGTTGTTTTCTATTACAAAAATCACTGGAATTTTCCAGTTCATCGCCATATTTAGGGTTTCGTGAAAAGCACCTTGTCTCACAGCACCATCTCCCATAAAGCAGATAGAAACATTGTCAGTACCTTTATACATTTCTGCAAAAGCAAGCCCAGCTCCCAAAGGAATCTGTCCACCCACAATTCCGTGACCTCCTACAAAGCCAACTTCTTTGTCAAAAATGTGCATTGAACCACCTTTTCCTTTAGAAACGCCTGTTTGCTTACCGTATAACTCTGCCATTATTGGGTTTGCACTAGTACCTAAAGCAAGAGGGAAGGCATGATCTCTATATGAGGTTAGCCATTTATCTCCTTTTTTTAATGCTGTTTTCGCACCACTTGCACAGGCCTCTTGACCGATATATAAGTGACAGAATCCTTTTATTTTTTGTTGTCCGTACAATTGCCCACATTTCTCTTCGAATTTACGAATCAATGTCATGCTTTCGTACCAGTACATATACGTCTCTTTCGAGAACTTTAGTTTTTTAGTCTTCGCAGCCATAAAGTCTTTGTCGGTTTAAGTTTTGCGTAGACCACAAATTTAGAAAATCAATCTATTAAAGCACTATTTTTTTGAAATATTTATGTTTGTATAAAATCAAAGACATTAAAATAAAAAGTCTATCGACTGCAACCGTCACAATAATTTCTTTTGAGAAAGCTATTCTCTAATAATTGAAAGGTAATTCCTCCTTTATCGTTAGCGTTAAAAATCTTACAAAATCTTTTTTGATTGATATTCATTGCGTTAAGCAAAATTTCTCTATATCCTGATTTATTTACTATTTTTTTATCTATAACGGTTAAGTTTATATAGTAAAAAAGTAAATTTTCATTTACATCAATTTTCCGAGCATAAGGTCTTACTAGTTGTTCCGCCCATTTAAATTTATTATAAGCAGCTAAGTATTGTGCCAAGTTCAACACATCATCTTCGTTTAATTTTAGTTTTAGGTATTTTTGTCTGATTTGACCAATTACTCTGTTTTTTTGTTCATACTGTTTTTGATAGAACAAGTACTCACTCAATACGATGAGGTAATTTAATTTAAGGCGTTCTTTTAGCATCCTACTTATTGGTGAGGTCGCAATTTGTTTGATTAAGCCATCAATCAATTGCTGAGAAACTTCGGGATCATTTTGAGCCCATAGGTGAATAGCCGTTACTGCTAAGTTATAAGAAATCGTTGCATTTTTTGGAGACAATTGATGTAGGTCTATGAGTTTTACAAAAAGCTCTTTGTATGATGGTTCGTCAAAGATTATGGCTTGGTTATTTAACAGTAAGCTATATTCTGATTTCTTTGGTATCGTTAGCCTTTTGTAACTGTCTTTTGGAAATTCTTGACTAGCATTAAGACTTGCTAAATGTTCCTGAATTTGCAATGCTTTTTCAAGCTTATGTTCTTTGATGGATTTGTCAAACTCTTGAATGATTTCATTTGCATTAGCAAAGTGATTAGTGATTTTCTTTTCTAACTCTAAATATACAATCCCTTTGCGGTGTTTTGATAGGATAGGTTCGAGTTCTCTACCAATGCTTCGTAGTTTGTTTTTTACTTGCAATTTACTTAACTTTCTTAGGTAGGAGTATTTAGTCTCTTTAATGTCTTTTGAGAATTCTGCCCAGTTTTCGGCAGTCAATATTTCTGGGATCATTTTTTTAGTTTGGAAACTCTGCAAAGCTTTTACAATACTATTTGCTCGCTCTTTTTGTAGCGAATGATTGATTTCTTCGCTTCCTTCTACACTTGCATAAGCCCTTATTTTGATATGTGTAATGTCGTAGTCTGTTAATCGTAATGAATCGTATAAAGGTTTTATATCTGCTGTGTTATAATTTGATTTCCCTTTTTGAAATGGAATCACAAACTTCATTGTTTTAGAAAGTGTTTTCTCACCCAACTCGCTATTTTTCACTTTGCTTTCTTTCGTTAAGAAAGGCATTTTTAACAATTGCCATTTATACCTTTCTAGGTTAAAAAACTCTTGGTATCGACATACATTTTTATTCTGGATTGTTAGTAGATTTACTTCAAACTCTTTTCCTTTGACTGCATCAGGTATTTTGCCCAGAATAGCTGTAAGCATTCTATCATTGCCGACTTTCATTGTGGCTTTGATGTCGTTTTGGTAGCGAGGCATTAGGAGTAAACCTTTGTTAGCATAAGACCCTGCAAGAGAGTTTGCTTGCCCACACGCCAGTTGTTCCCTTAGTACAAGATCCACAGCAAACCCATCATTTACATTGCGAATAAGCTGATTATAATAGCGGGCATCATTCATTACGAAATAAATATAACCATTGTTTACATACACACCCGTCATTACGTCAGATGGCTTTTCTTTTTCATATTTAAAATAGGATTGGCAGTTTCGCAATGCTGACTGAGTAGCATAAGGATTTTTAAGTCCATATAAATTAGATGGAACAGGTTGTCCTTTTATTCCTATAAAAGGTTTGTTTCCAAATACTTGAGTAGCGTATATTTTTTTTGTTTTAGGATCATAAGCAATTGCCACACCAGAGGTAGCTGCTCGATCTGATTTGATATTTTTAAAATGCCCAGGTGATTTCACCCAATTTTTCACAAATTTATCCGCTAGATATTCATAAGTTTTATAAATCTGTTTTCCACTAGAAGATATGATTGGAATGTATGCAATATTTTCAGCCACAAAGCTATGACTTCCGTTGTATGCTGCTACTCGATTATGAGGTTGAGCGTATTTTTTACTTGGTTGGGTATGTGTTAGCTTTTTATTTTTTACTAAAAATTTACTTTGATTATATGCTGCTAAAGTCAGTATATTGTCATTGATTAAGGGAGAAAGTCCCAAAGTATCTCTCACATAATTAATCTTCTTTAAGATAATCTGCTCAAGTAATTTTTTGTTTAACGATTGAGGATTCAGAGAATGTTTTTGAGCTTGAAGCCCTAAAGCCAATAATACAAAAATGAAGAAGAATGTTTTTTTCATGCCTTGGTGTTTTAGTTTTTATAGAAAACGTAAATGAGATATAATATGTTTCATAATTACTTTTTTCCGTACTTAATACTTGCCTGTCCATCCAAATCAAATACAATATTCAAATACTTATCAGTAGTATAAATTTCTTTTGGAATAATCTTATTAATTTTCATCTTCATATAAGTATTATCAGCTATGGGGTTCTCTGAAAGATTTTCGTTTATCACTTCTTGCATATATTGTAATTGTTCATCCATAGAGAATCGCATCATGCTAGAAACTTTCTTTTTAAGTGGTCCTTTTACCAGCCATTCAGCAGCTTTTAAAGCTACTTTTTTACTTTTTATATCAAATTTAAAGTCATCAATATACACTTCATTACTGAGGCTATCATACTTGGCTAAGCCTGCAAAGTATAAATCCCCTTTGGCATTTCCCGAAAACTGAACGTGTATACCCAGTTGGTCTCCATGGGGAAATACATCAATACTATCTATGCGTACTGTTTTCTTCTTCATCTTGTATACATAACCCGCATACTCTTGATTAAGCGATTTCGTAATGCTTTCATAGCTCAATTGGGTTGCCATTGATACATTAAAGGCTGGATGTAAATAATCTTGTTTTCGTAAATTTGGAAGTGTTCGGTCTATCTCATAATAACCTTTTCCGCCAGTAGTAATGAGCACATAGCCTTTCATACCAATATTAATATAAAGGCTTTTCCTGTCGGAGGTAAGGGGTTGAATGCTAAATGAAGAAGGTTTAATCCTCATCCAAGTTTCATAGTTTTCATTAACTAAGGTAGGTCGCTGCATTTCTTTGTATGACTCGTACATCATCTTTCTTAAATTAAATGACTTTCCAAAACCTTCATCTATAGATTTAGACACTTCGGGTAAATACTCCTTAAATAGTTTTTTTACTACCGCCGAGATTGGGATGTTCACAAACCCAATTTTTACTTGTGGGCTGGATAATAATTTATGTGAAATGACTTTTGTGTTAGTAATCATTTTCCATCGAGTAGAGATGTTCATTGCCGTTTCAAACACCAACTCAGCATCAAAAGAAGTCTCTCCTTCTATATCACCTAGATAAGTCTCTTGTTGTAAGCTTGTCCATAAATTAATGGGGACTGTATAGCGTGCTACATTACCTTTTATCACTAGCTTAATAGGTTTTATTTTTTTTACCGTCATTTTTATACCGTCATTATCATTGTCGGTATAGCTATTATCTTCGTAGATAAGTCCTTCAAAGTTGGCATTAATGGTTTTTTCTAACTGCTTAATGCTTATTTCGATTGGGATGTTAAGCGTAGACTCTTGTGGTTCAAAAACTTTAGTTCGCTTTGCTACGTCAGGTACTTCAGGTGTGATGACTGTTTTACAAGCAGGAACTACAAAAAATACAAGTAGCGAAATCAGTAAATATCTATTTTTCATCCCCAAAAATAATTCTTTCTAAAGAAAGACGAATAGCTTTTCGTAAAAAACTTTTCTATCTCAAATAGAATAAGCAAATTTGCAGTGAATTAATATTGAGTTAATATGCTTAGGACACACAATTGTGGCGAGTTACGTATCGCAGATAAAGGAGAAAAAGTTATACTATGTGGTTGGGTACAAAAAGTACGTGATAAGGGAGCTTTAATTTGGGTAGATGTAAGAGATCGTTTTGGATTCACGCAATTGCTATTGGATGACACCACCTCCAAAATAGAAATAGAAAAAGCACGCTCTTTGGGTAGAGAGTTTGTGATAAAAGTATCTGGGGAAGTAATAGAGCGAGAAGCCAAAAATCATAAAATCCCTACAGGAGATATTGAAATAAAAGTAGGTGAAATTGAAATACTAAGTGCATCTAAAGTACCCCCCTTTTTAATAGAAGATGATACTGATGGAGGAGAGGAACTTCGCATGCAGTACCGATACCTTGACTTACGCCGTAATCCAGTAAGAGAAAATCTACAACTACGCCACCGTGTAGGAAGAGCTGTGAGACAGTATTTGGATAAACAAGAATTTATAGAAGTAGAAACACCATATTTAATCAAATCTACTCCAGAGGGAGCTAGAGATTTTTTAGTGCCTTCTCGGATGAACCAAGGGCAGTTTTATGCCTTGCCTCAATCACCTCAAACCTTCAAACAATTACTAATGGTAGGTGGGCTTGACCGTTATTATCAAATCGTAAAATGCTTTAGAGATGAAGATTTACGTGCCGATCGCCAACCAGAATTTACACAAATAGATTGCGAACTATCTTTTGTAACCCAAGAAGACATCTTTAATATTTTTGAAGGGCTAGTACAATCACTATTTAAAGAAGTAAAAGGAGTAGCGATTGATAAATTACCTCGCATGACTTATGCTGATGCAATGAAGCAATACGGTAACGACAAACCAGACACTCGATTTGAGATGAAGTTTGTGGAGCTAAATGACGAAGCCAAAAACAAAGGATTTAAGATATTTGACGAAGCAGAGCTAGTAGTAGGGATTTGTGCAAAAGGACTTGCCAACTATACCCGTAAGCAACTTGATGGACTTACTGACTGGGTAAGAAGACCCCAAATAGGTGCAAAAGGATTGATTTATGTTAAATGTAACGAAGACGGTACTTACAAATCATCAGCAGATAAATTCTTCTCGCAAGAAGACCTTAAAGCATGGGCAACTAAGATGAATGCCCAAAAAGGTGACTTATTGTTAGTCCTTAGCGGAAGCGAAAAAAATGTGCGACCACAACTATCAGAATTAAGATTAGAAATGGGAGAACGTCTAGGCTTACGAGACAGAAACGTCTTCTCTTGCCTCTGGGTAATCGACTTTCCATTATTAGAATGGGATGACGAAAAAAAATGCTATCATGCTATGCATCACCCATTTACCTCTCCTCATAAGACAGATATACACTTACTTGACACTGAGCCAAGTGCTGTACGTGCCAATGCTTATGATATGGTCATAAATGGGGTAGAAGTAGGTGGAGGTTCTATCCGTATCTACGATAAGGCAACACAAGAGCTTATGTTTAAGCACTTAGGGTTTACAGAAGAAGAAGCAAAAGAGCAATTTGGATTTCTCATGGAAGCATTTGAATATGGAGCACCTCCTCATGGTGGTATTGCGTTTGGTTTTGACAGACTTTGTTCATTATTTGGTGGTGTAGATTCAATTCGTGATTTCATCGCCTTCCCCAAAAACAACTCTGGACGAGATGTTATGATTGACTCACCTTCTTTAGTTGACAATGAGCAACTTAAAGACTTAGGTCTAAAGTTAGACTCAAAATAAAATTTGGGTATTTCCCCACTCGCCAAAAAGGCGGGCTCGTGGGCTCGGGTTTCCTGTTTCCAATCTTTTCTTTTTCATTATTTTAATGAAAAAGAAAAGGATTTCCACGAATGTGCGTCCGTCTACTAATACCATATTGACTATAATCTACGTCAATTATCTTGTTTGTTTTTCACATTCTCTTCGTTAAAATAATCTACCGTAACTAGTTATGCTAAATTATTTTGCCGAGCACCCTACGTGAGCACAACGGGGCAATGTGTCCTTATACCATTTTAACTATAAGACAAGTCATTTATCCTGTTTGTTTTTACACTCTCTTCGTTAAAATAATTTACCGTAACCAGTTATGCTAAATCATTTTTCCTCGATATTGCAAAAAACAATTCAATCTAAATTAGACTCATATTATAGTTAAACTGGTATTAGAAGGACGTTATGAAAAAATAGTATTGTTATTTATTTAGGGAAACAAAATGACCGATATTAAAAATTAAAATAATATTGTATCTTTAGACTTCAATGGTTTGTACAAATTCGATATTAGATAGACGGCTTATCCTTAACGACCATGAGTTAGGAAGTTATGAATGTAAAGACCCCCTAGGAAATGTCCATTTGGTGCTGAGCGATAGAAAACCTTTCCAAGATTATGACAATACCCTAGCGGCTTATGAGTATTATCCATTTGGGATGTTGATGCAGAGTTATACTTCTAGCTCGTATAGGTATGGGTTTAATGGTATGGAGAAGGATGATGAGGTATCAGGCTCTGGGAATCATTACGATTTAGGTTTTAGAAATTACAGCCCACACGCCTTGGACGAATGTTTAGCATAGACCCAAGAAGTGCTGAATATCCTTGGCAGACTGCGTATGCTTATCATAGAAATAGTCCTGTGTGGGTGATTGATTATATGGGAGGAGGGGATGGTGGTACTGTTTTCTTTTTGCAATATGAAGGGAGAGCTTCGTTGGCAATAACTACTTCTACTGCAATTGGTATAATGGTTGATACACACGGAAATATAGGTATTTATAACTCAACAACAGGAGGATTAGGTTTTATTGTAGGGGCTAGTACAGGTTGGTCAGCAGGGTTTTTAACATCAGATTATATATCAGAGACTAGTGGTTGGGGAAGTACTGTGGGTGCTTTAATTACTACTTCTGCTGGTGTGGGAGTAGCTGCTGGTGCGGAGATTAATTTTGCTTTTAAAGAAAGTGGTGATGTGGATTTCGGAATGACAATACCATTACCTATTCAAATAGGTGCTGTAGGAACTCAGGTTGGTATTTATTCAGAAGCTACTTATACATCTGTTTATGAGGTTGGAAATATTAAGAATGGAATGGCTGACTTATTTAGTGCTCTTGAGAAAGAGTTAGGAGTTTCATTGAGTGAAGAACAAAGGGGTCAATATACGGGATTTTTTACACAAAATTATTCGTCATATTTAAAAAGTCAGATCACAACATTAGAAGAAGAGTTTACTAGTACTCTTGATAAATGGGAGATTGGGGAAATGTCAACAGCAGAGATGGAGTCTATAACTATTGATTTATCTTCTCAGATTAGTGGATATAATGAGCAATTGTCAAACAATGAGTGAGTCAATAACTATATGCTTAATGTTAGTAGGGATATTCTTTATTTATTTAGGTACCTTTAAGTCCCGTTCGATAATACATAAGAAAGGTCTGTTTCCATCTACAATTAATAAATCACACCGTCCTATGGGGCTGAAGTATAGTGAGATTAAGAAAATAATTAAAAAAATTAGTGATTTACAAATCAATGAACAACTAAAAACAGCAATAAAGTATCGTAGAATTGGTTTTTTTTTGTTAATTCTTATTCCTATCGTTATACTCTTTGGTGAGGAGCACCCTACGCTCACCAACGGGGCAATATATCCTAAAAAATAATTAACAATGAAGAGTGAGTAATTAAAAATATTATACGTTTTTAATCAGTTCTTCAATTTCTTTATCAGAGATAGAGTCTTTTTCACCTTTGTTGTAGATAGAGAATAGTAGCACTTCGGTTTGGGTGACTTTAACGTAAGACATTATTCTTGCACCGCCAGACTTACCTTTTCCTTTAGATTTTATGGCAAGGCGTATCTTATAAATATCATTTCCGAGTGAAATTCCTTTAGTTGGGTTGGTTTCTAATTCAGCTATAAGTTCAGCTATTTCTGGTTTAAGAGATTTGTATTTTTTAATCAATCGTTTAGCTTCTTTTTTAAAGTTGTCGGTAAGTTCAATATTAAAGTTCATTCAAAAAATCTTTAGCAGAAGTAGTTTTTAGTTTTCCTTGTTTTGCAAGCTTTACTTCTTCTAATCCTTTTTTGATATTGCTAAGAATAGATGTTTTAGAATCCCCATCATTGTCCACTTGAACAAAATCAAGGCTTTTAATCAATTCCATAAAGAACTGAAATTTGCTGTCTGCTACTTTTAATCTTACTTCTTGCATAACTGTTATGTGATTTATAAAATGGATTGTATCTTTCTTTTAGCAATAAAAGCTTCAATTACAGAAAATATATGATTACGGTCATTTTCTTCAAATTTAGAGACTTCTAAAATGCGTTTACGAGTGACTTTATCCATTTGTACATCAGCCTTACCTGTTAGGTAATCAAGTGATACATCAAGAAAGTCAGCAATTTTACGAGCAATTTCAATAGAGGGAAAAACTTCACCTCGCTCGTACCTACCCAATACATTTTTATGAATACCCAATTGGTTAGCTAAAGCTGTTTGTGACATTCCTTGCTCTTTTCTGAGCTTTACTACTATACTTCCAAAATTCATAACGGTAACTTTTTCAAGGTTTAAACCCTTTCCTGTTGTTCTTTTACAAAGATATGAAAACTAAATCAATTCTTCAAATGTTAAAAAGTTTGTAAAATAACAATAGCGTCCTAAATGTTTTTGAAATTCATAGTAATAATCTCGAAACAATGTCCAGTCTCTATGTTTATTTTGATAGCTCACTGTTGATTTTGACGGTGCTTTTAAAATGCCTAGATGATTCAAGTTTCCAGTGGTAAAACGAAGGCCGTTACTAATATCTCTTACCGATTGGTTTTTTGCAAATTGACAAAAAAGCATCGATATTAATAGCTCAGACTGACACAAACAAGTTCAGCATGACAAAATCATAAAAACAAAAAAGATTGAGAGCAAAAAACCTGACCACAAGAGCCGTCCTTTTGGCGACTGTGGAAACGCCCAACTAATGGCTATTGACTGATTACTATTG
>CAZEGV010000058.1:0-14930 GCA_964511645.1 uncultured Cytophagales bacterium | reverse complement strand
GGCGCACTGGCTACAATCTGGTAGTCAGCCGTCTACTCGATTGTGTTCCGTTTCCTGAATGGGCAGTTAGGTTAGGGAGCTACGCTTGGTTCTAACTACGGCAGTTCATTGTGTTTTTGAGTAGTAATCTAACGTTGAATGATAACCTTTTCTGAGTAAGTGAGAAAGCGTGATTGTTGTTTTTAATATAGGACTTTGAGCTATTGCTTAAGTAAAATAGCAAAAAAAATCAGCCCTTCAAATACGCTTCTATCCTATCCTCAACTAATTCTTCGGTCAGTTTTACCGTATCGGGATCAAAACGTTGTAACTCTGTACGCCGAGCAAAAAAATCTGCTGCTGTACAAACCATTTCATTTTTGAGGCTAAAATCTAGCCATTTCATTACTATATCTTCTCTATCAATGTCAGTATTTAAAGCATTCAACTCATCAATCATTGCCTTGGCATAAGTACCATATAAATAGACTGTGTCTTCAATGTCTTTGCAACTTACGTGGGGAGACGACAAACATAAGCTATTGATATAAGTAGGAACATCTTTGATGCCACTTCCGTAAAGCAAAACATCTTTAGTCTGTGATTTTTTCTTATTGCCCAAACGTTTACAAACCATATTTGTGATTTGTTTTGCCATGAGGCGATAGCCCGTAAGCTTTCCTCCTGCAATAGAAATCAGCCCTCTGTTAGATTCAAATATTTCATCTTTTCGACTAATCTCAGAAGGATCTTTTCCTTCTTCATTAATAAGTGGACGCAAGCCTGCCCAACTGGATTTAATATGCTCTAAAGAAAGATTAAGCCGTGGAAATTTATGATTAATAGAATTGATTAAATACCGAATATCTTCTCCTGTAACTACTGGGTTTTGTTTATCATCATTGTAAAAAGTATCAGTAGTGCCTACATAAGTAATGTCTCCTTTAGGAATTGCAAAAATCATGCGTTGATCGTCTGCTTCAAAATAAATAGCAGTTTGAATAGGGAAGTGTGTCCTATTCATTACAATATGAATGCCTTTTGTTAAAATTAATTCCAAAGAACTATCTTTTTTGTCCAAATCTCGCAATTCATCTACCCAAGGACCGCCTGCATTAATGACTATTTTCCCTTTTACGTTAAATTCTTTTCCTGAAATTAAATCGGTTACGGCCACACCTGCTATATCGTTTTTTTCATATAGAAAAGAAGAAACTTTAGTGTAGTTAAGCGTTTTAGCCCCTAAATCATATGCTTTTCTGATACACGAAAAAGTAAGTCTGGAATCATTAGTAAGATATTCTACATAAGAAACGGCTCCTTTTAAATCCTTCTTTTTAAGCTCAGGCACTAAATCATTTACCTGTTTGGGTTTATATGATTTGTATTCATTTTTTTTTGTGATGTTTACAATTTGTTCAAAAAACCACATCCCTAATTTTACTTGCCAGAGTTTAAGCGAGGAGTATTTATAAACGGGGATTAACACATTTACGGGTCTAGTAAGGTGAGAAGCTAATTTTTTAAGAACTGTTCGTTCATTTCCTGTTTTCTTGACTACCCCAATTTGCCCTTGTTTCAGGTATCTGACACCTCCATGAATTAACTTTGTAGAGCGTGAAGAAGTTCCTGCAGCAAAATCCTGCATTTCGAATAGGGCAACTTTGAGTCCCCTACTTTGTGCATCTAAAGCGATTCCGGCACCAGTAATACCTCCGCCAATAATAATCACATCAAAAAAATCTTCCGATAACTGCGATAATATACTTGCTCTCTGGTGGTAATCAAACATACTTCCTGCTTAGAATTTTTTCTTCATTCGAGGTCGACTTGAGCTTGAAGAGCTCTTTGACGTACGCTGATGATAATTTTCATTAAAACCACTATTCCTGCCTTTGGTAGTAGAAGGGCGGTCATTATCATTTGTTGTAGAATAACGATTCTTGTCTGAATATTTTTGAGTTTGACTTGTATTCGTATTTATTTTTTTTGGAAGGGTTGATTTCTTTAAAATTCTCCTACTCGTTAAGCCATCGTTATAAAATTGATTATATAAGTAGTTATTAAATCCGTAAGGGTTTATTCCATACCTGTTTTGATAAAGCCATAGGTTATTTATAAAACGATAACCACCATAAAGGTTAAAAGTATAGGCTTGCTGTAAGGTATTATAATTATTAAGATAAGTTCTGTTATATAATGGGCTTTGATAATATTGAGGCTGAGCATACAATTTTGGGTCTGTTTGTATCTTTCTTCTCACAATTCCATTACGAGGTCTTACAAAATGAAACAGCTCTGCTACTTCCCTGTTCTTTGCCACCACCATCATTGTTTTTTGACTTTTCCCTGGCTTCCTACGTGAGGCGTATAAGTCATCTTGAGCAAAGATACCAATGCTCATTAATAGGGTCATTATAATTGATATGATAATTTTATTTTTCAATGCTACTTAAAGATATTAATTTTTAATGTAATTTAGCGTACCATATAAATATATTTGATTTAAAAATAGCAAAAAGCATTCCAAAAAGATGGCAAAAGGACTCCCTACAAGAAAAGAAGATTATTCAACGTGGTATAATGAACTAGTAAAGCAAGCAGATTTGGCAGAAAATTCTGACGTAAGAGGTTGTATGGTGATTAAACCTTATGGTTTTGCCATTTGGGAAAAAATACAAGCAGTATTAGACCAAAAATTTAAAGATACGGGACATAAAAATGCATATTTCCCACTTTTTATCCCAAAATCATACTTGAGTAGAGAAGCAAATCATGTAGAGGGCTTTGCAAAAGAATGTGCCGTAGTCACACATCACAGGCTCAAAGTAGACCCTGACACTGGTGGAGTTATAGTTGATCCAGAAGCTAAACTGGAAGAAGAATTAATCGTCCGCCCTACTTCTGAAACAATTATTTGGAACACCTATCGCAAGTGGGTACAATCATATAGAGATTTGCCAATTTTGGTGAACCAATGGGCAAATGTAGTGCGTTGGGAGATGCGTACGAGAATGTTTTTGCGTACGACAGAATTTTTGTGGCAAGAAGGACACACTGCTCATGCTACTAGTGATGAAGCAGTAGCAGAAACAAAACTTATGCTAGATGTTTATGCTGATTTTGCAGAAAACTATATGGCAATGCCTGTAATAAAAGGCGTAAAAACAGAATCTGAACGATTTGCTGGTGCTGTAGATACTTTTTGTATAGAGGCATTAATGCAGGATGGTAAAGCTTTGCAAGCAGGCACCTCTCACTTTTTAGGACAAAATTTTGCAAAAGTGTTTGATGTAAAATTTTCGGATAATGACAATAAATTAGAGTATGTATGGGGAACATCTTGGGGTGTGAGCACACGACTAATGGGAGGGCTTATCATGACGCACTCTGACGATGATGGTTTGGTTTTGCCCCCAGCTTTAGCTCCTATACAAGTTGTTGCTGTACCAATTCATCGTAATGATGAGCAATTAACGGCTATTAGCGAAAAAATAGAGGGCTTAGGTAAACAACTTAAAGAACAAGGAATTGCTTTTGAATATGATAAACGTACTACACACAAACCTGGTTGGAAGTTTGCCGAGTACGAACTAAAAGGAGTCCCAATTAGAATCGCAATAGGACCTAGAGATTTAGAAAATGGTACAGTAGAAATCGCAAGGAGAGATACAAAAGAAAAACAAACCGTTAATTTTGACGATTTAGCTGCGTTCATCCCAAAATTATTGGATGAAATTCAAGAAAACATCTACAATAAAGCAAAAACATACAGAGACGAACACATTACTAAAGTCGACTCTTATGATGAGATGAAAGATGTATTAGAAAATAAAGGGGGATTTGTATTGGCTCATTGGGATGGGACTACCGAAACAGAAGAAAAAATACAAGAGGAACTCAAAGCTACTATTCGTTGTATTCCATTAGACAATACTTTGGAAGATGGCAAATGTATTTACACAGGAAAACCCTCTACGCAAAGAGTAGTATTCGCAAAGTCATATTAAGTTACACTCAATACTTCTAAAATTATGGAAACGATTTCAATCTTTATATTATTAATCTTAGGAGTGCTGATTATCTTCGTTGAATTCTTCCTTGTGCCAGGCACTACTATTGTTGGGTTTATTGGTTTTGGTATGTCCTTAACAGGGATTTATTATTCATACGAGCAGTTTGGGAGTCTATACGGAACTTTAGTCTTACTAGGAATGGCTGTATTTGTAGGGATTGCCTTATATATTTCTATCAAAAAAGAAACTTGGAGGTTCTTTGCACTTAATAAAAGCTTAGAGAGTAATCAAAAAAATAAAAATCCTGAAATTAATGTTGGCGATAAAGGAGAAACAATATCTGCCATTCGTCCTTCTGGAGATGCTTTAATTAAAGGGAAAATTTACGAAATACAATCTCAAGGAGGTTTTATAGATGTAAAGTCAAAAATTACTGTTATCTTAGTCGAAGGAAATAAAATTTACGTTCAACCAATTTAAATACATTAAAGTATGACTCTTTTATTAAGTGGATCTTTTGTCCTAGTAATCGTATTAGGAATTATAGGATTTATTCTATTCATTATGATGTTTCAAATCCTTGGTTTATGGCTTTCTGCTTTATTGAGTGGTGTAAGTGTCAATTTGATTCAGCTATTATTTATGCGTATTCGTAAGGTGCCACCGTCTGTAATTGTTAACTCTTTAATTACTTCACACAAAGCAGGTATTACTTACCTTACTCGTGATATGCTAGAGGCACATTATTTAGCAGGAGGTAACGTAACATCTGTCATTACTGCTTTAATTTCTGCCGACAAAGCCAATATAGAATTGCACTTTGAGCAAGCTGCTGCTATTGACCTTGCGGGTAGAGATGTATTTGAAGCCGTTCAGACTTCGGTAAATCCTCGTGTAATTAATACTCCTAACGTAAGTGCAGTAGCACAAGATGGAATTCAATTAATGGCAAAAGCAAGAGTAACTGTAAGGGCCAATATCTCAAGGTTAGTAGGTGGTGCAGGTGAAGAAACGATTTTGGCAAGAGTAGGTGAAGGTATTGTTACCTCTATTGGGTCATCAACTTCTCATAAAAGTGTGCTAGAAAACCCTGATAAAATCTCTAGGCTAGTACTAGATAAAGGTTTAGATGCTGGTACAGCTTTCGAAATTCTATCAATTGATATCGCTGATATAGACGTAGGAGAAAATATCGGAGCAAAACTACAAGTAGATCAAGCCAATGCCGATCTTAAAGTAGCCGAAGCAAAAGCCGAAGAGCGTAGAGCAATGGCAGTAGCTGAAGAGCAAGAGATGATTGCGAAGGTAGCTGAAGCAAAAGCAAAAGTAGTATTAGCAGAGGCAGAGATACCTTTGGCAATGGCAGAATCATTTAGAAGTGGTAATCTAGGTATTATGGATTATTACAAAATGAAAAATATAGATGCTGATACCAAAATGAGAGATTCAATCTCAAAACCTAAATAATATTTAATCCTACTTCGGTGGGATTTTTTTATGGAACTATCTTGGTATATTCTCATTTTTTTAGGTGCTGTTGGTGGCACTTTAGCTGGACTATTAGGTATAGGTGGTGGGATTGTATATGTTTTAATATTAGAATACACCTTGCCTTATGAAGGAGTATTAAGCCCAGATTTACATCGTTTTGTAATTGTTAATTCCTTAGCTTGCGTGTTTTTTGCTAGTCTTTCGGCTAATATCGAAAATATCCGCTGTAAAGATTTTTATATTAAATCAGTATTATGGTTAGGACTTCCTGCTAGTGTATTTACTATTCTCACCTTAAAGTTTATAGTAGAGCAAAGCTTTTTTTCTAGAGAACGTTATGACATTATCATAGTAACACTTCTGCTGTACATGGTTTATAAAGTTTTTAGAAGCATCGAGATTATACCAAAAGATATTAGCCAAGTCAGTAAATCAAAACTTTCACTTACAGGCTTACTCGGCGGAGTAGTTGCTTCTTTATCTGGATTTGGAGGAGGAGTAGTTATGGTGCCTATTATGAATGGGTTTTACAAAATAGATATAAGAATTGCTAAATCTATTTCTTTAGGAGTAATTTCCATTACCGCTTTAGTTGCTCTTATTTATAGTTTTTATACCTCAAGTATCGCTATTGTGCCCAAGTCGGCTGTGGGTTTGATTTTCCCTTCAGTTGTATTACCTATTAGTGTAGGAGTTGTAATTGCTTCAACATTAGCCACCCGTTGGTCATCTCGATTATCCCCTAAAGTTATTTCTTGGGTTTATGTGACTTTTATGTTGCTGTTTATAGCTAAAAAAGTAGTAGAGATGATGATCTAATTTTTTGGAAAATCCCGTTGTACTTTATAAATAATGTCTTCTAAGCCATTGAGTTTGATTTCATACATAGCGGCAATTTGCATTCCTAATTTCCCCTCTGGAAATCCTTTTTGCTTGAACCAAACATAGTAAGATTCAGGTATATTCACCAGTAAAGTCCCTTTATATTTCCCAAAGTGCATTCTAGCATGTGCCAAATCAATTAAATCTTTCCCCTGTATCATTTAAGTAATTCTCGTGCAATCACCAATTGTTGTATTTCGGATGTACCCTCATATATTTGAGTAATTTTGGCATCTCTCATCATACGCTCTACATGATATTCTTTTACATATCCATATCCACCATGTATTTGTACTGCCTCAGTAGTTGCTTTCATAGCCATTTCTGCTGCATAATACTTAACCATTGCTGCCTCTTTAGTATAAGGTTTCCCTTGGTCTTTAAGGTAAGCCGCTTTGTATAAGAGTAGTTTTGACATCTCTATATCTGTAGCCATTTGTGCTAGCTTAAACTGTATTGCTTGATGTCTTGCAATTGGTTTCCCGAAAGATTCTCTCTCTTTAGAATACTGTAAGGATAAATCATAAGCTCCTTCTGCAATACCTATTGCTTGTGCCGCAATACCTATTCTGCCTCCGTCAAGTATTTTCATTGCTAATTTGAACCCAAACTCTCCATTCCCAATTTTATTTTCGATAGGTACTCTTACATCATTAAAAAGCAAAGAATGAGTGTCAGAAGCACGAATTCCCATTTTGTTTTCTTTTGGTGATATATCAAATCCCTCAGATTTTTTATCTACGATAAAACACTCAATCCCTTTATGTTTTAACTCTGGATTAGTTTGCGCAAACACTAGTACATACGATGATGTCCCACCATTTGTAATCCAATTTTTAGTCCCGTTTAGTAAATAATGGTCGCCTTTAAATATTGCTGTAGTACGCTGAGCAGTAGCATCAGAGCCTGCCTCTGGTTCAGATAAAGCAAAAGCTCCCAATCCTTGTCCAGTGTACATTGGTTGCAAGAAAGTTTCTTTCTGATAATCTGTTCCATATTTATCTATTCCCCAACAGAACAAAGAATTATGAGCCGACATGATAACTCCAGCAGAGGCATCTACTTTAGACAGTTCTATAATGGCTAAAGTGTACGAAATAGTGTCCATCCCACTTCCTCCATATTTGGGATCTCCAGAAATTCCGAAGAGTCCTAGCTCATCCATCTTTTTGATGAGTTCTGAACCAAACAACTGTTTTTCATCTCGCTCAATTACCTCAGGTAACAATATTGTTTGGGCAAAATCCCTTACTGCCATTTGTATGGCTTGATGTTCTTCAGATAAAGAAAAATTAAACATAAATCTAGTGTTTTTAATTTTCTACGTCGTAACATGTAATCAAGTTGTTAAAAATCAGGATAATTGTCTTATCTCTCAATTTTTTTTATGGGAATTTTTACATGAAATATACTCTGTAAGAATTCGATATGATGTTAGCTGTCTATTAATTGGTCTTCTAGTGGTGCTAGTAACGTAATTAGTTAAGAAAAGTTGATAGGTATAACATTATTATTAGTTTAATGAACTATTTCTGATTTATCCTCTAAACTCTTACAATAACCAAGAGCATCTTCCCGTTTTTATACAAAGTACTACAAATAACATAAAACAGAAAGGAATCAATCAAGAGTTTATTCTGTATTCAACAAATTCAGTCTGACACAAGACGTATATTTTTAATTAAAAATGTTACCACAAAGCACCCTTCACACATCACAGGTGGCTGTCTCATCGAGCTCTATTAAGGACGAATCCCGCCCCCTTTGTTTCTGAAACTACAACAACCCGCTAAACCTAGAAAAAAAAATTGTATATGAATTATATAATTAACAAGTTGCATTTGTAACTTACCATTCAGTACGTGTCTATACTAAACTTACATCCATGAATGTAAATATTTCTAAAAAGAAAAAAACATACAAGATAATACCTGAGCTAAGGAGATATTTACGAATATATACTCGTGAAAAGAAAGTTTCTATCTCATATAATGATTTACTAAGATTTGATTTTAGCACTCCTATCTGCGATAAAAACAATGTAGACACATTATGGGAGTCCGTGTATTACCCTCCTAATGACATGGAGAATATTTATCATGGGCTTAAGAAAATATATGCTACATTGTATATGGATGAAGATTTTTCGGTGTTGGATTATTTAGAAATCGAACGAATAGAATACTGTACATTTGGTAATACAAAGCCTTTTAGAATAAGACTCAAAAATACTTTAAATGATAATTATGGTTATTATTATGTGAAACAAGCGGATGCCTCACGGGTGTACGGATTAGAGCTAGAACATATTTTATCGCCTAACAAAATTAACTTCATTGTTGATGCTGATACTTTAATAGAAGATCACATTGCAGGAATTCCTGGTGACCAGTTCATCAAAGAATATTTTACAGATAGTAATATTAACCTTGTGAGGATGGCAAAAGAATTTATCAAATTTAATGAGCGTTGCTTTGTACGTTTACTAGGTGATATGCGTTCCTACAATTATATAGTAGATATTACTCCCGATTTTGAAGAGATACAATACCGTATTCGTGCTATTGATTTTGATCAACAGTCATACGAAGGGAAGATGAAAATGTATCTTCCACAATTCTTTAAAGAGAACTATCCTGCCGTTAAACTATGCCTCAAACACATCAGTAGAGAAGCAGCTTATCAATATCAAAAAGAAGAAAGAGTGTTGATGGCAAAAAGACTTCGGTCTTCAAGATATAGAGTAAAGGCATTATTGGATATTATGACAATGGATCACATATCTACTCCAGAAAAAATAGAGCAACTAAAAGAAGAGTTGTCTGATTATTTTCAAAACCCAAGATTCTTAAAATGTAAAAATATGGGAGAAATAGTAAAGGAAAATTTGAAACAAACTTTGTTAAAACCAATGCAAACATTAAAAAATCAAACTCACGCTTTTGGTGAAATATAACATGAAACTATTAACCGATTTTAAGCTAGCAATAAATGGGTATTACAAGGCGTATTATTTTTTGAAGAAACACAAATTGATGCATTATTTTATTGTGCCAATGATACTTTCTATAATAATATTGGTAGGAATATATTTCTTTCAAGACATCGTTATTGATTCAGTTTTTGGTTTGGTAGAAGATTGGTTCAATACTGATAATTGGTATGAATGGCTTAAAATTATATTTGAATGGTTCATCAAACTATTTGTATGGTTTGTTTCTTTTATGATTATTTATAAAGCACTACGTTATTTTGTATTTATATCACTTACTCCTGTCCTGACTTTACTCTCCGAAAAGATTGACACTATTTTGACTGGGAATGAATATCCTTTTGAGCTTAAACAATTATTTAAAGACATTCTAAGAGGGGTAAGTATCGCCATAAGGAACTTAAGTTTAGAACTTTTCGTAACAGGTGTATTAATTTTACTGACGCATATATTCCCGATTATTGCTCCATTTACAACCGTTATTATTTTTCTCATTAGTTGGTATTATATGGGGTTTTCTTTCATGGATTTCACTAATGAGAGGAGAAAACTCAGTTTCAAGAGCTCTATTAAAGAAGTGCGAAAAAACAAAGGAATTGCTTATGGGATAGGTTGTGGTTTTAATTTACTATTTGCGATACCTATTTTGGGGTGGATTGTTGCTCCGATTTTAGCTACTACTGCATCCACTCTATCTCTTCGTTCACATTTACCTCAATCATAAAAAAAAGTCCTAAGAAATAATCTTAGGACTTTTAGTACTCTTTTGTGTTGCACAATTTTAAGCTATTTGATTGTACGCTTTACTTCACGTTCCTCATATACCTCAATGATGTCTTCTACTAAAATATCGTTGTAATTTTTGATGCTTAGACCACATTCATAACTGTGTTTCACTTCAGTTACATCGTCTTTAAATCTTTTCAGAGCAGAAATTTCACCTTCATACTTCACAATACCTTCTCGTATGATTCGTATAGTACTATTACGAGTGATATGTCCATTTAGTACATAACAACCAGCAACTGTTCCAATTTTAGGAATTTTAAACGTCTCTCTTACTTCAACATTACCTACAATTACTTCTTCTACGATAGGGTCAAGCATACCTTCTAAGGCATCTTTAATCTCATCAATTGCTTTGTATATAATTGAGTAATGTTTAATCTCTATTTCCTCTTTATCAGCTAAACTTCTAGCATTAACTGATGGTCTCACTTGGAAGCCTAATATAATGGCATCAGAAGCTGACGCTAATAATACATCTGACTCAGAAATTGCACCTACTCCTTTATGTATAATGTTTACGGCGATTTCATCAGTAGATAATTTCAGTAATGAATCGGTAAGTGCCTCTACAGAGCCATCCACATCACCTTTGATGATAAGGTTAAGTTCTTTAAAGTTCCCAATAGCCAACCTACGTCCAATTTCATCCAACGTAAGGTGTTTCTTAGTACGGACTGATTGCTCACGTAATAATTGTGCTCTTTTGTTAGTGATTTCTTTTGCTTCACGTTCTGTTTTGGCAACGTGAATTTTATCACCTGCTTGTGGTGCTCCATCAAGCCCTAATACTTGTACTGGAGTAGATGGTCCTGCTTCTTTTAGTCTATTGTTCGTATGGTCCATCATTGCTTTCACCTTACCGTGATAAGCACCAGCGATTAAAATATCTCCAACATGTAACGTACCTGTTTGAACTAAAATAGTAGATAAATACCCTCTACCTTTATCTAAAGATGCCTCTACTACGGCGCCTCCAGCTGATCGATTTGGGTTTGCTTTAAGTTCAAGCATTTCAGCCTCAAGTAGTACTTTATCTAATAATTCGTCAATACCTTCTCCAGTTTTTGCAGACACATTCTGACATTGATATTTACCACCCCAATCTTCAACAAGAATGTTTTCTACAGAAAGTTGTTCTTTAATTTTATCTGGGTTAGCAGTGTCTTTATCGACTTTGTTAATTGCTACAATAATTGGTACACCTGCTATTTTTGCGTGATTAATTGCTTCTTTAGTCTGTGGCATTACTTCATCATCAGCAGCTACTACTAGGATTACAATATCTGTAAGCTTAGCTCCACGAGCACGCATGGCTGTAAATGCCTCGTGACCTGGTGTATCCAAAAATGCGATTGGTTTCCCTTGTTTAGTATCTACTCGATAAGCTCCAATATGCTGTGTGATACCTCCTGCTTCTCCAGAAGTCACTTTAGAGTCTCTAATGTAATCTAGTAAAGATGTTTTACCATGGTCAACATGTCCCATAATCGTAACAACAGGAGCTCTGTCTTCTAAGTCTTCTGGCTTATCTTCAATTTCTGCAATTAAATCTTCTTCTTCAGCATCTGAGAAGTTCACTTCAAAGCCAAACTCATCAGTAATGATTGTAATTGTTTCAGCATCCAAACGTTGGTTAATAGAAACAAACATCCCAAGTGACATACAAGTTGAAATTACTTCATTTACTGACACATCCATTAGAGAAGCCAAATCGTTAGCAGAAATAAATTCTGTTACGATTAATGTTTTTGCTTCTTCCTCTTGTTGCATTAAGTCCGCCTCAGTAACCTCAGCGACTTCTTTACGTTTTTCACGTTTGTATTTAGACCTCTTAGTCTTTGCTTTACCACCGCCCATTTTGGCCATGGTAGCTCTTATCTTTTCTTGAATTTCAGAAGCGGTTACTTCTTTCTTTTCTTCTGGTTTAGCACCTGGTTTTTTCTTATTGAATTTACCTCTTGGTCCTCCTCCTTGTGGGGGTCTTGTACCAGCTGCTGGTCGTTGGATACGTGTACGTTTTCCTTTTCTTTTTTCTGCATTTGCAGCCTTCTTTTCTGCAGCCGTTGGTTTTTTCTTCTCTTTAGGAAGCTCTATTTTACCTAATACCTTAAGTCCTGTTAGCTTTTCGGCTTTGGCTTGAATTACAGCAACAGGCTCTTCTTTAATTTTTTTTGCAGGTTCATCTATCTTTTTAGTAGTTTCTTCCTTAGCTTTTTCAGTCTTTTTTTCTTTCTTTTTAGGCTTTGTTTTTTCTTTTACTTCTTCAAGGTTTATCTTTCCAAGAACGTTTAATCCTTTAAGTTTAGTTGGATCTTTTTCTTCTTCCTTTTCAACTTTTTTAGGTGTAGCTTTTACAACAGTCTTAGGCTCTTCTTTTTTCTTTTCAACTACTTCAGCAGGTTTTGTTGCTGTTGGAGTTACTTTCTTAATTTCAGGAGCAGGAACCGAGTTAGTCTTAACAGTAATCTCCTCTTCTGAATTATCTGCTTTTTTAGCAGTACCTTCAGATTTGATAACTACATTTTGAACATGTTTTGTCCCAATTTGTAACTCAGAGGCATCTTCTTTGTCTTGTGCAGACGCTTGAAACTCTCTACGCAACAAATCGTATTGATCCTCTGTAACCTTAGTATTGGGCTTCCCGTCAATTTCATGACTTTTTTCCGCCAAGAAATCCACGATGGTGGATATCCCTACATTTAATTTTCTAGCTGCCTGACTTAACCTCATAATATTCTTCTACTGTCCTCGAAATGTACTAATTTAATTGTATAATTCGAGTGTTTTAATCTTCAAATTCATTTGATAAGATAGAAACAAGCTCATTAATTGTTTCTTCCTCAAGATCTGTTCTGCTTAGTAAATCTTCTTTAGAAATACGTAATACCATTTTAGCAGTATCTAAACCAATGCGTTTCAATTCATCAATTACCCAGTCTTCGATTTCATCTCCAAACTCATCAAGACTCACATCTTCTTCTTGCTCAAAATCGCTTAATTCTCTGAACACATCAATTGTATAACCTACTAGCTTACTAGCTAATTTAATGTTTTGTCCTCCTCTACCGATAGCTAAAGATACTTGATCTGGTTTTAAAAACACAGATGCTGTCCCTCTTTCCTCATCAATTTTGATACTTGTAACTTTAGCAGGACTTAATGCACGAGAAATATACAAATCTGTATTTGTAGTGAAATTGATAACATCAATGTTTTCATTTTCTAACTCACGCACAATGCTATGGATACGAGACCCTTTCATCCCTACACAAGCCCCTACTGGATCGATTCTGTCGTCATAAGACTCTACTGCTACTTTAGCTCTTTCGCCTGGCTCACGTACAATCTTTTTGATTGTAATAAGTCCATCATAAACCTCAGGTACTTCTTGCTCAAATAATCGAGCTAAAAATTCTGGAGATGTACGAGAAAGAACAATTTTAGGATTACCATTATATATTTCTACACGTTGCACAACTGCCTTAATAGAATCCCCTTTTCGATATCTATCTTTAGGGATTTGCTCTGTTTTTGGTAAAGTCAGTTCATTATCTTCGTCATCTACACAAAGTATTTCTCTTTTAAGAGTTTGGTATACTTCCGCAGTAACTAGCTCCCCCACCATGTCTTTATAACGGTTGAAAAGAACATCTTTTTCTAAGTCTCTTATTTTTTGAATCAATGTCTGGCGAGCTGTCATCACCATACGACGACCAAAATCATCTAATTTTACTTCTTGAGCTACTTCCTCACCGATTTCAAAATCTTCTTCAATCTTCTTAGCATCAGTTATTTTGATATGGAGATTATCATCAAATTCAAAATCATCTTCTTTATCATTAGGATCAAAAACATCCGCAGTATCCGAAACGATTTCTCTGTAACGCATGATCTCCAAATCTCCCTCATCTAGGTTAATAATCACATCAAAATTTTCATCTTCCTCGTATTTCTTTCGGATCATTGTTCTAAAAACATCCTCAAGTATACGAATCATCGTTGGTCTATCGATGTTTTTAAGTTTTGCAAATTCAGCAAACGACTCTATTAATGTAGCACTATTCATAGCTATTTAGAATTTTATAACCAGTTTGGTATAATTAATTTGACTCATATTTAGTGTGATTGGCTCTAATGGCAAATCTGTTTTTTTCTTCCTCCCTTTTTTTGCAGTAGGCATTACAGTTATTATATCGTTTTCAACTACTTGTAATGTTCCTTCCACTTCTTGGCTTTCTAAAGTTAATATCTTAACATCTCTACCAATATTTTTTTTATACTGACGGATTAGTTTTAGTGGCTCATTAAGATCTGGAGAGCTTACTTCTAAGCGATAAGCTTCTGTAAATAATTCATTCTCCTCTATATGATTACCTACCTTCCTACTAACCCCAGCACATTTCTCAACAGTAATCCCATTATCATCATCCAAAGCAATGGCAAGTAATTGTTGCCCATTAGCTGGTTTAAATGAAACGTCCACTAGAAACTGTGTTTCTTCTAGTACTCCCTGTATGTATGTTTTTAATGCTTCTAAGTCCATAAAAAAGGATATGAAAAAAGGGGCTTTCTAAAGCCCCTTTTTCAATTTTAACCATCTTTCGATGCAAATGTAGGCTAATTATATTTATTCGACAAACAATATCTAAAAAAACATCAATAGCATCCTAAATGTTTTAAAAAGGGAGAGGAAAATTAAGTAACTCAAATTATTTTTGAGGTGACCAACAAAAAAGACCTCTCTCATGACAAATATAAATTTATTTTCTCAAATAATCTCA
>CAZEGV010000057.1:0-14994 GCA_964511645.1 uncultured Cytophagales bacterium | reverse complement strand
AATCATCATTATTTAAATACTTTTAATGACGTATTTTATAATTAAAATGGTATTACATTACTCACACTTTTGACACTAGGCAAAACCCTAGAAAAGTAAACAAACCCCTTCCGCCTAGCGGGTATTTTTTTATTATTGGCTTAGGTGAAATAGTCAAAACTGTTGCTTTGAGTCCCAAAGAAAAAGAATTAAAAAACCACATAATGAAGAAAGCCTCTAGGTCTCATGGTTTATTTAATAAAATGATTGAAATACTCGATTTAAAGTAGAGCGTACTTTTGGTGGGATAAAAAGATGGTTTATACCATTTTAACTATAAGATAAGTCATTTATCCTGTTTGTTTTTACACTCTCTTCGTTAAAATAATTTACCGTAACCAGTTATGCTAAATCATTTTTCCTCGATATTGCAAAAAACAATTCAATCTAAATTAGACTCATATTATAGTTAAACTGGTATTAGTCCTGGGATAACTGCATCTAATCACTCCATTTAACAAATAAAATCACGCTATTATTAACTCACTTGGGGTAAAAATAACGGATATAAAAAGAGAGAAATGAAGACCGTTGCAATAGGGGGTGAAACGGCACCCTTTTCTTTTTGTCATATTGAGTTTGTCGAAATATAGAACAAAGAAAAGATATAGTGTAAAGCCCGACCTCGGTCAACTGGAAGGCGGTAGTCTTACAGTTGACCGAGGTTGCCCCCCCTTTTTTAATAAAACTCTTTTAGGGCTTCTTCTGGTAGGTTAAGTTGCTTGAGGACGTTAATCCAGGCTTGTTTGAGAGATTTTCCTAGAGAGATAAATCCCATGTTTTTAATGATAACAAAGTCTGACATTTCTGTTAGGTTCATTACTTCTTCTACTAAAGAGATACTGCTAGTTTCTTGCTCTTGACTAGTACAAGGAGCGTCTGATTGACCCATTATTTGGTGAGAATGTCCTTGTATAATAGCATTTACATCATCTCTTTGTGCGTAAATACCAAAGTGCAGTAAACTTTCGGTAGAAGGAGCATCGTTCCCTATGGCGTAAACAGTAGCCTCACCAAGGTCTACATCGTCTATTAACGTAAAGTCAGTGGGTGATAGAGTTTGGTTAAAATTATTGTTTGTGATGAGACATTGTGGGTCATCTGCTTGTATTCGGACACTAATAGCTTCTCGGAAATCTTTTTTTGTATCGCTAAGTATTTCAAATCGATTCATGTTTTTAGCAATTTCTACGATATTCTCTACTCTAAAGTCTTGAGGGATTTCGCCTTTGTCGAGTAATGTTGTGATTTTCTGTGCCATTATTTATTTTTGCTTGCCAGTTTTTTTTGGTTGATATAAGCGTAAATAAGTACAGCAATCCCTAAGATCACCATCGGAACACTTAATTTTTGACCTTGGTTGAGGATGTTGGCATTTTCCCAATTTACTTGATTTTCTTTGATGAATTCATAGAAGAATCTTAGTGTAAAGACCCAAATCATAAATACGCCAAATAAACCGCCTTGTGGAAGTATTCTATTTTTATTTAAATACATGAGTAGTAGAAATAAAAGCACACAGCTAAATGCTTCGTAGAGTTGGGCAGGATGTCGTGGTACTCCCATCGCTTGTATGGCATAAGTATGCTTTCCTTTAGTTGTGATTGTTGTCCCAGCAATAGGAATAAAATGTTGGTCGCTACTAGGTTTGGTGAGCTGCGGTATGATGTTTTTGATAAGGTGACGTTTGATACTTGCACTGTCTACCGAGGGGTGAAATGTGAAATTGATTTCGTATTCTGGGTGTTCTATATTGTTTCTGTTGATGTAATTGCCATTGGGAGTTAGCGTTACATCGGTAATGAAGTTATCACTTTCGTATTGATATTCTACAGGATTTGCAAATAAAACGGCGGTAGGAGAATTGGTTGGTTTTCCTACTATTTCTGAATTCATAAAGTTACCGAACCTGATGAGTGCACCAGCAATAGCGACTACCAGAACGACTTTGTCTAGTACCCAAAGGTATGAGGGTAATTCTTTTTTGTATTTACGAAAGTATAGATAACAAGCAAGAAAAAGTCCGAATCCAGCTCCATGACTGGCTAATCCACCTTTCCATACTTGTAATATTTCACTTGGGTGACTGAGGTAATACGAAGGTTCGTAAAAGAATACATGACCAAGTCTAGCACCTAATATTGTGCCTATTATAATGTAAATAGCAGATTTTTCAACAAGAATTAATTTTACATCATCTCTTGGATACGCCCAGTTAAGAACATATTGTCCTACTATGAATGATAGGGCAAATAATAAGCCGTACCAGCGGATTCCTCGTCCGAAGATTGAAAAAATTTCTGGGTCTACGTTCCAAACAATTTCTAATAGCATAGTGTTATAGTGTCTTTTTTTACAAATATAACTAGATTAGTGATTGTAACGCTAAATAATTTTAATTTATGAAAAATTACCAAAGTATTAATCCATATACGGGTGAATTTTTAAAGGATTTTGATTGCCGTTCTTCTGATGAGATTGAAGTGATTTTGTCAAAAGGTTTGACTGTCTTTTCGGAATGGAGAAAGACTTCTTTTGAACAACGAAAAATGGTAATACTAAGCTTGGCTGCTTTGCTAGAAAAGCAAGAAAAAAGGCTTTCTCACTTAATAGTTACGGAGATGGGGAAGCCTATTACTGAAGCGAGGGCAGAGATTAAAAAATGTGCTAGTTTATGCCTTTATTACGCTGAACACTCAGAAGAGTTTTTAATTTCTCGTAAACATGATAATGTTAATTATAAGGCAGAGGTGGTCTTTCAGCCGATAGGAATTATCTTGACAATTATGCCATGGAATTTTCCTTTTTGGCAAGTTTTTAGGGTTTTGATTCCAATTATTATGGTCGGCAATGTGGGCTTGCTTAAACATGCACCTAATGTACCCCAATGTGCTTTGGCTATAGAAAAGCTTATTTTAGAAGCAGGATTTCCTGTAGGAGGGTTTCAAAATTTATTTTTGACTAATACAGCTATTGCTAAAATCATTGCGGATAATCGAATAAAAGGAGTTACCCTTACAGGAAGTGATAAAGCAGGATCAATTATAGCTATGGAAGCAGGGAAAAATATTAAAAAAGTGGTATTGGAACTGGGGGGAAATGACCCCTTTATTGTACTAGAAGATGCAAATATTGAGCAGGCAGTAGATAAGTTGATTGATTCTCGCTTTATGAATGCAGGGCAAACGTGTATAGCTGCTAAGAGGCTGATTTTAAGCGAAAGCATAAAAGACATTTTTCTTACAGAGTTAAAAAAGAAAATACCGCTAAAAATACGACAAGGAAACCCTTTGGATGAAAAAACAACAATAACTATTTTGGCGAGAAAAGATCTTAAAGAAAGCTTAGCGACTCAGGTAGATATCTTGTTAGACAAAGGCGGTCATGTTTTGTTTAAAATGAAATGTGTTGAGCATGAAAATGCTTTCCCTATCATGCTTATTGATGTTTCGGCTGTATCCTCTAAAGATAGAGACATAGAACTTTTTGGACCAGTATTACAAATTTTAAACTTTAGAAACGAGGAAGAACTGGTGGAAATTGCTAATGACACAAGTTATGGTTTGGGGGCTTCTATCTGGTCTGAAAATATAAGAAAAGCAAATTCACTTGCTTTGGATTTAGATGTTGGCGGTGTGTACATCAATGAAATGGAGTTTTCTGACCCTTCATTGCCCTTTGGTGGAACAAAAAAATCAGGGATAGGACGAGAATTGGCAATAGAGGGATTGAAGGAGTTTGTGAATGTGAAAACTATATTTGTTCAACAAGGTTAAATTGATTAAGTTTGTTTTTTTAAAAAAAATATATATTATGCTTAATCAACTTATAAAGACAGTGTTTAATCAATGGACGTTTTTGTCATTATTTTTAATGGTATTGAGTTTAGTGATTTATTTAGTTTCACCATCTTTACTAGAGATTTCTTTTATTACGTTTGTATTGAGTACAATAATGTCTTTACTGATATGGAACTTGATAGGCTCTTTTTTAGGTTTTTTACCACGAACAATTCAGGTAATCTCAATAGGAGTGGTTTCAGTAGTAGTGGTGTTTTTCACCTTAGTAGGGATGGGTATTTATGAAGAATTTAATGTTTTTGTTGATCAAAATTTAATTGCTTTAGCAGTTACTGATCCTGAATATTTACAAAATGTAAGCGAAGTGTTTTTCAAAGATGTTCTTAATGTATTAATAGCTTTAATTTCAATAATAGGGCTTACATACTTTTTAAGTAGAGACAAGAAAAAAAGAGAAAAGAAAACCAAGTTAGATTATCTTTTTATAAGTATATCATTACTAATAGTTTTGATAGGTCAAAATCAATTTCGGTGGCATGGACTTAATCGGTTTACACCAATAGATATGTCTTACTTATTTGTGACTAAGGATTATATAAAAAATCAAGAAAATTTACGTCCAATGCTGTCTTTAAGACCATCAGGAAAGAGGATGGTGCCAAATAAAGGCAGAGAAGCAAAATATAATATTGTATTTGTACTACAAGAGTCGATGAGTGTAGAGCCACTGTCTGTATACGGTTATAGAAATGATTATATGCCCTTTTTTAAATCTTGGGTAGATAAAGAAAAGAATCATTTTGTTTTATTTAAAGATGCAATGGCAATTTCGGGTTGTACCGACATGAGTGTGCCAACGTTGTTTACAGGTGTTGGACCCGAAGAAATGTCAAATAAAATAATGATGATGCCTTTTGCTTGGGATTACGCAAAGGCAAATGGCTATGAAACGGCGTTAATTACTTCTCAACGGTATTCTTGGGCGAATTTCAGTTCTTTTTTGAAGAATAGATTTTTGGATAAAATGTATTCAGCGGAAGATTCTGGTTTAGAAATAGTTAATGATTTAGGTGTAGATGATGTTGCAATTTCTTTAGTCGTTAAAGACCATATTTTAAAAAGAAAACGTAAGTCCCCTTTGTTCTTAGCGTATAACACCAATGCGTTACATGGTCCATATCAAGATAAATCGAATTTAATAGAAATTCCTACCCAAATTACTGAACGATACGGTAAAGCAATGTACATTATTGATAAGAGTATGGAGAATATGTATAATGGATTGAAAGAAACAGGGGAATTAGATAGAACAATTTTTATTTTTACAGCAGATCATGGAAATTATGCAATAAAAAGAGGGCAACGCTTAAGTTCTTTTCTGAAAGAAACATTACAAATTCCTATTATGTTTCGATTCCCTAGTCAATGGATTACAGAAAACCCAGAGAAATACAAAATGATTCAGTCTAATGTAGAAAAGAGAGTTACGAATTTAGATTTAATTCCAACAATCGTAGACTTGTTGCAGTCGAGGGATGAAAATGAAGAAATATGCAAACAGCTAATAGGAACTTCGTTGTTTGATACTATTACAAATGATAGAATGATTACTTGCTTGAGTACCAATGATTATCGATCATGGACGAACGAAGGTTTTGGGTTGTATAAAGACACTTTAAGCTATCTCTTAGATACTCGTAATAAGGAGCAATTGTATGATTTGAAAAGAGACACAAATCAATATCATAACATAATAGATAGCGTGCCTTCTTTTTATTTAGATGAGTATTTGAATAAAGTTCAAGGAAATAAGCACCTGAGGAGAATTTATAGAGCGATTAAAAAATAATTTTTGAGATAAAAGACTTACAAAAAGAGTCTAGGTTGTCTGTACAGAAAGTAATTATATAAAAGACATATAGGCTTATAATTTTTGGAAAGTAATAAGGTGAAACTTTCGCCAAATGTATTATATGTCTCAGAATAGAGATGGTCACATCAATACGAAAATGTATGTAAAAAGACCATTGAAAGGTTTATCTTTTAGTGTTTTTTATAACGGTCTTGTAAAGTATAAATTGGTAGAAGGAGAAAAAGATTTATTATCTAATGCAGAATTAGTGACGGGTCTTCAGTATCGTTTTGAAGACACCTTTATTTTATCAGCAGGGATTGGTACTGATGCTTATAGTTTAGGATTTAGTTATGATTATAACTCATCTTCTTTAAGGCAATTCACAAAAGAAAGAGGAACTTATGAAATTTTATTATCTTTGCGTAAGTAAAAAGAAAAGAAAGAAAATAGCAACGTCACATATTTATAATTAAAGGATATGAAAAAGTATACAATATTACTCATTACATTGTTTTTTGCCTTTCAGGCAATGTCGCAGGGTAATAATCGGATGACTCTATTGGGAGATAGAAGTTTTGACAATGGTGACTATTATTTAGCAGCAGAGTATTATAAGCAAGCATTGAACTTGTCTAATGTAGATAAAGCTTACGTTTCTATGAAATTGGGAGAATGTTCTCGTCAGTTTTTCGATTACGAAGAAGCACATAAGTATTATAAAATAGCTTATGAAGAAGCAGTAAACACTTACCCTACTTCAGAGTATTATTATGGTTTAATGCTCAAATATAATGGTAAGTATGAAGAAGCAGAAAAGTTATTAAGTAGTTTTCTTGAGAAGAATCCTTCTCAAAATGATCCTAAATTGGGCAAAAAAGCATTATTGGATTACAATGGTACTATTTTAGCATTAAAAGTAATGAAACAGCCACAACGAGATTATAATTTTCAGAACATGGGAAGACCAGTCAATTCCGGATATAGTGATTTTGCTCCAGTGATCTATGACAATGACTCATCTATATTTGTTACCTCATCTCGTATAGAAGGAAGTAAAGACAAGGTATACGGTGTATTAGGTGGCGGTTTTACAGATAATTATCATTTCATAAAACACGGTGATAAGTGGAAGTTAAAAACACATGCGAAAGATGAGGTTTTTAGAAAAGTAAATACTGAATACAATGATGGAGCTGGTGCTTTTACTACCGACAAGCAAAAGTATTACTATACGATTTGTAGAGAGCATAACTCATCAAAAATAGAAACTACTTGTGCAATTTATGTCTCTACTATAAAAGACAGTATTTGGGGCAATCCAGAAAAATTAAATGAAAATATTAATCCTCAAGATGAATGGAATGCACAGCCAACTTTGAGTGCAACTGGTGATACAATGTATTTTGTATCTAAAAGACCGGGTGGACTCGGTCAGCACGATATTTGGTACAGTGTAAAAAGTATAGAGGAAGATTGGGGGACTGCAATCAATATGGGAGATAAAGTAAACACTCCTTATATAGATTATTCCCCGTTTTATTACGAGAAAGAAAAGATTTTATTTTTTGCAAGTGATGGGCATGAAGGGTTTGGTGGGCAAGATGTTTTTATGGCAATAGGAGATGATTTTTCAGAAATAAGGAACTTAGGACTACCATTTAATTCAAATAGAGATGATTTTTATTGCTCTTTGGGTGACAAAAAAGGATATATATCATCCAACAGAGAAGGTGGGTTAGGTCATGATGATGTGTATGAGTTTACGATTACTAGTGAGCAAAGTATTATTGCTCAAGTAAATGCTGACTCTACAGATAGTAAGTTGATTACAATTAGAGGAATAATCAATGACGAAGAAGGTAATTCTGTAGAAGGGGTAGAAGTTATCCTAGCAGATGAAGAAGGAAATACTCTTAAAAGGACTGAAACGGATATAACTGGAGAATTCGTTTTTGCAAACTTAGACCCATCTATTAATTATAACCTTTATATAGAAGAAGAGGGTTCTACATTATTTAACAGTAATAAATATGAATTAGGGAATGTAGAGATTTTTAGTTCGGAAAAGACGGATGAAGAGCTAGCAGAAAGATTTTCGATGTCTGAAAATAAGTTAAAAGATTGGAATGACTTATCGGGAAGTACGGCAAATAAATTGGTGAAGGGAGATAATGTAATAGCAAGTGAGACAATGGATGTAGCACAAGCTTACGTACCAGCTACAAATTCATCTGCCCAACAAATGACTAAGGAAACGTACACGGGGAGTAATGAAGGGGGGGTTGTGACTTTTGATGACACTGATTACAATAGAGGGGTGAGATATAAAAAGTATGATGGCAGTGGGCATTATATCGTATTACCAAAAAATACTTTGTTTTCTATCTCAAGAGTAACAAATACGTCAGTTGAAGATATTGTTAGGCTAAATAAAATTCGTAATAATAGAATTTATACAGGGCAATATTTAAGACTCTCATCATCTTCACCTATATCATCTGGATATGACGCTACTGAAACTAGCTTAAAGGTATTTTCGGAAGCAGGAGTAAGAGTACAAGATCAATATGGAGAAATTATTCAGATTGGTGATGAAAAGAGATATGTAGTAAAAGAAGGTGATACCTTCTGGTCAATTTGTACACGCTTTGGTATGATGCTAGAAGAACTTAGGCTAATGAATGGAAAATCAGATTATTTGGTGAGACCAGGCATGGCTTTAAAGTTTGATGAAAATGGAAAAAAACCACATATTTTACAAAACAATTTAGAAAATTATCAAGCTAAATATAAAGATAGAATTACTTACGGAGAGCAAAAAGAAGTACAAGAAGTTTCTGAAAAAGTAGAAGAAAAAGAAATAGATAAAACAGAGCTAATTGAAGAAATTAAAAGAGATAGTGCAGATACTGTAGAGAGAGTACAAGAAACTATTAAAGAGCAAAAAGAAGAAATCGTGGAAGAAGAAAACTCTATTTTTGAAGAGGTAGACGATTCTATTTTTGAAGAAGTAGAAGAATAAAATTGTGTTAAAACAATATTTTCATTCGGTAGAGACTTGTGAAGTAGGATTAGATGAGGCAGGAAGAGGTTGTCTTGCTGGTCCTGTGGTAGCTGCAGCAGTTATTTTACCGCCTTATTATGAATCAGAGATATTAAATGATTCAAAACAACTTTCGGCTAAAAAAAGGGATTTACTTAGGGTTCAGATAGAAAAAGAAGCATTAGATTACGCCGTTGGTTTTGTGTGGCAAAAAGAAATTGATGAAATTAATATTTTGAACGCTTCATTTTTAGCAATGCACCGATCGGTAGACGGACTCAAAAAAGAAACACCAGAATTATTATTGATAGATGGAAATCGTTTTAACTCATATCAAGAGCTAGAGCACCAGTGTATTGTAAAAGGTGATGCAAAGTATATGTCGATTGCGGCCGCTTCTATTTTGGCAAAGACTTACCGTGATGAGTACATGAAGGATTTAGCAAAGGAATTTCCTGAATATGCTTGGGATAGAAACGCTGGGTATCCAACCAAAGCCCATCGACAAGCGATAAGAGAGTTTGGTGTGACAAAATATCATCGCAAGACATTTAAATTATTACCCAATCAACTAGAGTTATTCAATAGATAATGAAAAAATTAGTGTTAGAGTCAAAACATATAGAGAAAGGTGCGAAAATGATGCCTTTTGCAGGGTTTAATATGCCAGTGCGTTATACTTCTGATAAGGCAGAGCATTTTGCTGTAAGAGAAGGAGTTGGAGTATTTGACATCTCTCACATGGGAGAGTTTTTGATAGAAGGAGAAAGTGCTTTGGCATTGATTCAGTATATTACGTCTAATGACGCTTCAAAATTAAAAGATGGGGATATTCAATACTCATGCTTTCCTAATGAAACGGGTGGTATTGTTGATGATTTATTGGTGTATCGTTTGGCTGACAAAAAGTATATGTTAGTCGTTAATGCTGCCAATATAGATAAAGATTGGGCTTGGGTAGAAAAGTACAACCAAGAATTTAAAGCTGATATCAGTAATAAATCAGATGATTATTCATTACTGGCAGTACAGGGACCCGATGCTATAAAAGTGATAAATGAACTTTGTGATAAAGACTTATCAGGCTTAAAATATTACACCTTTACACATTGTAATGTAGAGGGTTATAAAGATGTGATGATTTCTGCAACGGGCTATACTGGGTCAGGCGGGTTTGAAGTTTACTTAGAGAATAGTCAGGCAGAAAAAGTATGGGATTCTCTTTTTAAAGTAGGAGAAAAACACAATATCCAAGCAATTGGTCTAGGAGCAAGAGATACTTTGCGTCTCGAAAAAGGATATTGTTTATATGGAAATGATATAGATGATAAAATCTCTCCAATAGAGGCGGGACTGTCATGGATCTGTAAGTTTGATGTCGATTTTGTAAATTCTAAATTCTTAAAAGAACAAAAAGAAAAAGGTGTTGAGAAAAAATTAATAGGACTTAAAGTACTTGATAGAGGAGTTGCTCGTCATGGATATAAAGTTTTTGATGAAAGCGAAGAAATTGGTGTGGTCACTTCTGGTACTATATCACCTTCTTTGGGGTATGGTATAGCAATGGCTTACCTTAATGCTAATGTAGCCAAAGTAGGAAATAAGTTTTTGATAGAAGTTAGAAACAAAATGCTTCAAGCAGAGGTGGTTAAGTTTCCTTTTTTAAAATAATTGTTTTATTTTCGTCCTATGAAAAACATTGACGTATGCTTAACACCTGACTTGTTAGATTTATATCCAGTAGAAGGGAAGATTGTTGTTATTGTAGACATCTTAAGAGCTACATCTTGTATGACTGCTGCTTTCGCTAATGAGGTGAAGGAAATTATCCCAGTAAGTACTGTAGAAGAATGTAAGGCTTTACAACAAAAAGGTTATTTGGCGGCAGCCGAGCGAAATGGGGAAAAAGTAGAGGGTTTTGATTTTGGGAACTCACCTTTTAGCTATATGACTGAAACGGTGAAAGAGAAGTCAATAGCTATGACAACTACTAACGGTACAGTTGCTATTAATAAATCCAAAACAGCAGATCAAGTAATTATTGGTAGTTTTTTGAATAAACAAGCTATCATAGGTTATTTAGTTAGTCAAAATAAAGATGTATTGGTGCTTTGTGCAGGATGGAAGGGTCGAGTGAATCTTGAGGATACATTATTTGCCGGGGCTGTGGTAGATGCGTTACAAAATGAGTTTGAGTGTCACCATGACTCAGCTATGATGGCACAAGTATTGTATCAAAATGCAGGAGAAGATAGATTGAAATTTTTGTCTAATTGTTCTCATTTTAAACGTCTTAATCGTTTGAATATTCAAAAAGACATAGACTTCTGTTTAATGGAAGATGATAAGTATGATGTAATCCCAGTATTAAAAGGAGGTAAATTAGTTGCCTTGAGTTAAGCCGTTAAAGATGACTTTTCTCAAACTTATATATACTTGTAACCAAGTATGTATAAGTTACGTTAAAAGTTGGTGATGTGTCATGGTGTAGTTATAAAAGAGTACAATCGTTTCTTTTAATTTTGAAACAAAAAAATATTTTTAAAGATCACTTTATGAAAAAACAATTTTTATTGACCGTGTTAATTTGTTTGTCAGCACTGACTTGGGGGCAATCTCTTGAGAGGCAAATAAAAACAGTTGAGTTTGAGGCCTCTTATTTGTATGATGCTAATTCGTACCGAGATGCCTTACCTTTTTATGAGTATTTAGATAGTTTATCACCCAATAATACTTTTTACATCTATCGAATAGCGATTTGTGAATATGAGCTAGGAGGCTTGTATAATGCTATTAGCCATTTTGAGCAAGTAAAGTCAGAAGATGATTTTGAAGATAAGTTGTATTATTATTTGGGACGGTTGTACCACAGTGCCAATCAATTTGATAAAGCAGAAAAAGAATACTTAGCTTATCGAGAATTATTAGATAATCCAGAAGAGCAGAAAGAAGTGGATCACTACATTACCCAATGTGAAACGGCAATAGATCTACTTAAAGAAGAACTTCAGCTTAAAATTGAAAACATAGGTGATGTTATCAATTCCCCTTATGCCGATTATGTGCCGTTGATTGATGCAGAAGAGAAAGTGATGATCTTTACTTCCCGTAGAAAAGGTGGATCAACTGATAAGGTAGCAGGGGATGGTGAGTATTATGAAGATATTTATATGTCCAAAAAAAGCACTGATGGTACTTGGGGAGAACCTGAAAACATTAAAGAAATTAATGATAAATACCACAATGCATCAGTTTCAATTAGTCCAGATGCGACTAAAATTTATTTTTATGAGTCTGGGCAGAGAAAATCAACTCAAGGGATTTATGAAAGTAAATATGAATTAAATGAAAAAGGTGGGTTTCATTGGTCAAAGCCAAAAAGACTAAATGAGTTTATTAATAAACCAGAATCATATAATCCTAGTGTTAGTGTATCGGCAGATGGTAAACTTTTGTACTTGGCAAGTGATAGAACTGGTGGTTATGGCGGTTTAGATATTTACGTTTCGGAATTAGATGAGAATGATGAGTGGAGTGAGCCTATTAATTTAGGAGAAAATGTAAATACTGAATATGATGAAGATGCACCTTTTATACACAACTCTTCAGAGGTGTTATTTTATAGCTCTAAGGGGCATGTAAACATGGGAGGTTACGATGTGTTTTTTTCAAGGAAACAGGATAATGGTACTTGGGGTAGAGCAGTAAATTTTGGTGCACCAGTGAACTCTACTAGTGACGATATTTTTTTTGGTTGGACAGCTGACGAAACTAAGGGATATTATTCTTCTCATAGAGCTGGTGGTTATGGTGAGAAAGATATTTATGTAATCAGACGTCCTTTTGACGACCCTAATTTAACGGTTTTGAAAGGTTTTGTTTCAGATGGTATTTCAGGGAAACCAATTAAAGCATTGGTGGTGATAATGGATGCTAAGACCAAAGACATTGTTAGACAAGTAAAAACAGATAAGAATGGCAGGTACTTGGTACATTTAGAAGAAGAGAAAACTTATAGTGTAAAGGTGGGGGCTGATGGTTATGTGTTGAATGAGCATGATATGTATGTTCCTAAAGAATATGGTTATTATGAAATGAAGGAAGATATACATGTTATTCCTTACGGAAAAGAATATTTGAATGGGGATTCACTAGTTGTATACAAAACAGAACATAAAGACGATGTGGATGAGTTGATTAGAAAAGCAACGACTAAACAATTAATAGAAAACCATTTCACATTAGGAGATTTGTCACGCTTTAGAGAGTCTGTACGTTCATTAGTAGGGAAGGATGAGCTGATTATGTCTAATGGTGATTTGTTTTCTATAGTGGGGACTGAAAAGGATTTAGCTGAATTTGGTTTTCCGATGAGTATTTACCCAATCGAAGATTTGAATTTTGCCACTGATTCGTTGTTAAAATTGTATAATGGAGATTTAGAGAAAGTGTTGTACTGTCACGGTAATGTGGTGAATGTTGTTGATATATTATCAGGAAGTCAATTAGCAGAAGCGACATCAAAAGGAGTATTAAAAAAAGTAAATGGAAAGTATGAAATAGTTCAATCTGAAAAAATCAGTGTAGAAGAAAATATTAGTCGGGCTTCTCGTTCTCTTCCGAAAGAGACCTCATTTACCTTAGGTGATTTGATAAAATTTAAGGACAGTTTACAGGTACAATTAGGAGATGGTGATTATATGATTATGTCCAATGGTGATTTGTTTTCGTTAGTAGGTGTGAAAAAACAATTGTCAGAATTCGGTTTTCCTATGAGTATATTTTCGGTAGAAGAATTGAAAAAAGTAACAGATTCTTTGTCTAAAGCATATGGAGCAAATAGAAATCAGTTGTTGTTTGCCCATGGTGATGTATTTGATGTTGTGGATGTATTATCAGGAAATAAAGTAGAGGAAGCAGTTGCAAATGGTTTATTAAAGAAAATGAGCGATGGTAGATTTGTTCCTTCGGAAGAAAGTAAAGGACATAGAGTTTCTGTGGAAGAACTACATCAGATAGCTAAAAAAATAGAAGGAGAAGATTCTCATAGAGTGGCGTTAAGCGATATAGGTGTAAATGAAGGTCTTGCTTTAGCGTTAAAAAAACGTGGGATTATCACTCAACTAGGTGCTGACTCAGCTGTGGTAGACACTAAGCGGTATATGGGTTTTGTAGATTCTCTTAACCAGTTACATACAAGCGAAACCGTATTGGTGATTACAGATGATGGAGACATTATTCCTCTACCCGAAGTGGAAGAGCAATATGTACTTTACAATGATGGTAAGCCCACAGACTTGAAAGAAAGAATAGAAGAATTAAATTCATACAATGAACAAGTGAACTTGTCGAAGGGAAATAAAATTGTGATGCGTAATGTTCTGTTTGATTTTGATGCTCATAAGTTGAAACCAGAATCTTACGAGGTATTAGATGGCGTAGCTAAAATATTTGAAGAGCACCCAGCAGTTATTATGGAGTTATCTGGTCATACTGATGACGTAGGGTCTCATAAGTACAATATGAAATTGTCTAAAAAGAGAGCCAAGCGTGTAGCGAAATATTTAATTAAGAAAAAAGGGGTAAGTAAAAAACGGGTTGTAACAATAGGTTTTGGAGAAACAAAGCCTTACGCATCTAATAGTACAGAAGAAGGACAGAAATTAAATAGACGAACAGAATTGAAGGTGATAGACCTTTTAGATAAAGACAAATACACTAAATCTGTATTGGTGGATTTGTCTACCGCAATAGAAGATTTACCTATCACATATAAAAATGAAAGAAGTCCATTGTTAGAAGATGTTAAGCAAGATTATACCGAAGGTGAGCTATTGCCTTGGAAAGTTCATTTCCCATCTAATCAATGGGCTACAATCACAGCTTACTCTCAAGAGAAAGCAAAACAAATCGTTGGGTATCTTAATGCACATCCCAAAGCAGTTTTGGTGATACATTCTCACGCAGACCCTATGGGTGATTTCCATGAAAACAAAGAATTAGCAAAGAGAAGAGGGCAGACAGTATTTAATTTTTTAGTGGCTCAAGGCATAGACATTAATCGTTTGTCACTGAACTCTTACGGCTCAGAAAACCCTTTAGTACAAACTGAGAGTGTCCAAAGAAATGTAGTGAATAGAAGAGTTGAATTTGAAGTACTACATAGGTGAGAGCCGTGACTGGTACGCATAGTAGCTACGCTTATAGGTATGGGTTTAATGGGATGGAGAAAGATGATGAGATAAAAGGGGCTGGAA